>JAERMN010000096.1 GCA_016844625.1 Deltaproteobacteria bacterium | reverse complement strand
TCTTCTCCCGGTACGCCGGCGACCTTGGCTTCTTCAAGCAAGTAGTCGGCGACATCGCAGGGTGAAGTGAGTTTCTTGCCGTTGGCGGATTTGCCGATGAGTGCGCCGATATTGGGGAAGACGTAAAATGCGCCTTGCGGTTTGAGGCAACGAATCCCCGGTATCGTGTTGAGCCGTTCGACGATCACCTCGCGCCGTTTGTGGAACTCACGCACCATCATCGCCACCGTGTCCTGGGGACCTCGCAGCGCTACCAACGCCGCCCATTGGGCGATGGATGTCGGATTCGACGTGCTTTGGCTCTGGATCTTTCCCGCGGCGGCGATAACATCGCTCGGGCCGATGGCGTAACCGATGCGCCAGCCGGTCATCGCGTAAGTCTTCGATACACCGTTGATGATGAGCGTGCGCTCACGCAGCGTGGGGCAGAGCGTGACCAGATTGTGAACTTCAAAGCCGTCGTAAATAATCTTCTCGTAAATATCGTCGGCGAAGATTAGGCAGTCATGGTTTTCGAGAATCGCGCCGATGGCGAGCAGCTCGTCGCGGTTGTAACAGGCCCCGGTAGGATTGCACGGACTATTCAAGAAAAAGACGCGAGTCTTCGGCGTCAGCGCGGCGTGGAGCTGTTCGGGTTTGATCCGAAAGCCGGTGGCTTCAGTGGTCGGGATCAACTTCGGCGCGCCGCCCGCAAGTAACGCCATGTCGGAATAGCTCACCCAATAGGGCGCGGGAATCAGCACTTGGTCACCGGGATTGACCACGGCTTGAAGCAGATTATAAATCGAGTGCTTGGCGCCGCAGCTCACGATGACGTCTTCTTTGCGATAACTGAGGCCGTATTCCTTCTGATATTTTTGCGTGATCGCTGCGCGCAAGGGCTCGATGCCTTTAACATCGGTATATTTCGTCATGCCTTTGCGCAGCGCCTCGACCGCCGCCGCTTTGATATGCTCCGGCGTGTCGAAGTCCGGTTCGCCGGCGGAGAAATTAACCACGTCGACGCCTTCGGCGCGGAGTCTCCCGGCTTTAGCGGCGATCGCCAAGGTCACCGACGGTTTGATGAGACTGGTGCGTTCAGCGAGTTTTGTCATGCCGACATTTCTTAACGCTTAAATTTCTCTCTCAGCTTTGCCAGCACGTTATCCGGCACCAGGCCAGAAACATCGCCGCCCAGACTGGCGACTTCCTTGACCAAGCGCGAGCTGGTGTAAAATTCCGATTCGCCGGTCATCATAAAAAACGTTTCCAGTTTGGGCTTGAGCCGGTGGTTCATCATCGCCATTTGAAATTCGTATTCAAAATCAGAAATCGCTCTCAGGCCGCGAATGACCACGGTCGAGCCTTTGCGCTCGGCGTAGTCGACCAGCAAACCTTGAAAGGAGGCGGCAGTGACCCGGCCGCGTAGATCGGCGAAAACTTCGTTGACCATGTCGATTCGTTCTTGCAGGCTAAAAAGCGAGCGATCCTTGTCCGGATTGCTGGCGATGGCCACGATCACCTTATCGAAGACGCGCAAGGTGCGCTTGACCAAATCGACATGTCCGTTGGTGATCGGATCGAAGGAGCCGGGATAGATCGCGAGATCGCTGATTGCCATGTGTTCGTCCTCAAAGCGCTGAATTCGTAGTTGCCTCGGTTATAAAGAATGACAGCAGAGTATCACCATAACGTCTTTGGTCATTCAAGACGAGGTGGTCATACTGGGATTTTACCGCCTCACGGGCGCTGTGTTCCGCCACGACCTTGCCGGCTGTGCTGAGCAAATAACTTTGGCCGAGCGCTTTGAGCGTGGTTCCGACCAACTCGCGATCGTAGGGCGGATCGAGAAATATCAGATCGAAGCGTTCCCCTGACTTCGCCAGCTTGCGTAGCGACCGCGTCACCGGTGCTGTCCATACCTGGGCGCGTGCGCTCAGCCCGAGACGATTGAGATTCTCCCGAATAATCGCTGCTGAGCGCGGTGACTCGTCGATCAGAATCGCTATTTCCGCGCCACGGCTTAAGGCTTCGATGCTGACGTTGCCGCTGCCGGCGAAAAGATCGAGCACGCGCAATCCGGAGAAATCATGCGGCAATATATTAAACAGCGATTCCTTGACCCGCGCCGCGGTGGGCCGGATCGCTTGGCCTTTGGGAACTTTTAACCGGCGTCCGCGCGCCGCGCCGCCAATGACTCGCATGGTTTCCGACCGATGTTGAAAGTTCGCTAAAGGGTTTTTGTTTGGTGATCCATCTGCAGAACGATCTTGCCAAATTGATTGCCTTTTTTCAGTCGTTGCTGCGCTTTTGATAGCTCTGTAAGTGGCATGATTTTATCGATCACGGGTTTGCTACGCGATACTTTCAGAAAATTTAGTACCTGGTGAAATTCGTGGCGCGATCCGAAGATTGATCCAAAAATCTTAAGGTTGTTCCAAAAAACTCGCTGAAGATTGGTCTTCGGTTGGGCGCCGGTGGTCGCGCCGCAGGTAACCAGCCGCCCGCCGCGGCGGAGCGACGCAAGACTTTCCACCCAGCCATCGCCGCCAATGGAATCGATGACGACATCGGCGCCCCGTTTGCCGGTGCGAAGGCGAACTTCTTTGGCGAAGTCTGTGTTAGCGCAAAGAATACCGTGTTCAGCGCCGATCTCCTTGGCCTTGGCGAGATTCTCCTCGCTATGTGACGTTACGATAACCCGCGTTCCCAAATATTGCGCTAACTGCAACGCGGCGGTGGTGACGCTGCTGCCGATATCCGCGATCAATACCCACTGACCGGGTTTTAGCTCGGCATTGGTAACGAGCATGCGCCACGCGGTGAGGTACGCTGTAGGAAAAGCGGCTGCCTGCTCGAATGAAAGTCCCGCGGGAATAGCAAAGCAATTGCGCGCCGGCGCGCGGACGAATGTCGCGTAGGCGCCAATTCCACTGACGTGAGCGCACATGAATTCACGGTCGGTGGTGCAGAGTTCGCATTGACCGCAACCGAGGCACGGATAAAGACAAACTGCGTCACCCAGCTTGAAACTTTCCACTTTGCTGCCTACGGCAATGACGATGCCGGCGCCGTCGGCACCGAGTATGTCAGGCGACCGCGATTTCTCGCCAGCTCGTTCGCGGCGAAGGCAAGTATCGCTATCTTCGAGTCCAGCCGCCTTGAGCTTGACGATGACGTCATCGGGCGATTCAATTTTCGGGGCGGCGCGTTCTTCATAACACAAAGGTGCGACGCTCCCTTGCTGGTGCATTCTGATAGCTTTCAAAACGATTCCTCAGAGAATTATTTGGCTAGCAGGATCGCGCGGCAAATTCAAAGCGTCGGGTGGGAGAAAGCTGTGAACGATTCGCTCCGAAGTTACCGCGCCGTTGATCGGGTTACGGGTTTAAGCCGAAAAAGAGGTGCCGCAGCCGCAGGTCGCGGTGGCGTTAGGATTGACGAACTTAAAACCGCCGCCGTACAGGCCGGACTCGAAATCAATCACCATGCCCTGCAAGAACGGCGCGCTGACGCTATCGACATAGACTCTGACGCCGCTCCACTCGAGCACGGTATCATCAGATTTTATTTGATTGTCGAAGTCGAGCTTGTAGGAGTGGCCGGAGCAGCCGCCGTCAGTCACTGCCACGCGCAAAGCCTGGCCGGCGCGATCTTTGCGCGCCAAGAGTTTTTTTACCTGTTCAATGGCCGTCTCGGTCAAGGTCAGGTCTAAAGCGGTGTCGGTGGTTTCCATGGATTTGTCCTTGATGACTTAAGGTTAATGCCGGCGTGGCTTCAAGTCAAGATAACCTTCGAATAGAGCTTAGCGTTCGAACAAGGCTTGCACGAATTGGCTGGCGTCGAAGGGTTGCAGGTCTTCAATGGTTTCGCCGACGCCGATGTACTTCACCGGCACGCCGAGCTCTTCTTGGATGCCGACGATGACGCCGCCTTTGGCGGTGCCGTCGAGTTTGGTGAGCACGATGCCGGTGATAGCCGTCGCTTCTTTGAAGACGCGGGCTTGCTGCAAGCCGTTCTGGCCGGTCGTGGCGTCCAACACCAGGAGGGTTTCATGGGGCGCGTCGGGCTGCTCGCGCATGATCACCCGGCGGATTTTTTTAAGCTCTTCGACCAGATGCACTTTGGTGTGGAGCCGGCCGGCGGTGTCGATCAGCACGATATCGACGCCACGGCTTTTCGCCGCTTGAATGCCGTCGAAGACAACGGCAGAGGGGTCCGAGCCGGCCTTATGCTTGACCACATCGACGCCAGCCCGCTGGGCCCAGATATCGAGCTGCTCGACGGCGGCGGCGCGAAAGGTGTCGCCTGCGACCAACAGTACTTTTTTCCCGGCGCTGCGGTACTGCGCGGCAAGTTTGCCGATGGTGGTCGTCTTGCCGACGCCGTTCACGCCGAGAAACAGAATTACCCACGGCTTGACCGACAGCGGCGAGAGCTTGGAAGCTGGCGCCGACCCTTGGAGCATGCCGACCATTGCCGCTTGTAGACGCGCAGCCATTTCTTGGCCCAAGTCTTGGTCGCCATTAGGCGCTTGGCGGCGCAACGCATCGATCAATTTTTGCGTCGCCTTAACGCCAACATCGGCGGTGAGCAAGCTTTCTTCCATGGCGTCGAGGGAGGTTTCATCCCACTGGCGATTCTGGAATATCGCGCCGATTTTTTCTACCCAGGTCTCGCGACTTTTAGTCAGGCCTTGTTTGAGCCGTTGAAAGAAAGAACCTTCCGCCATGCCCTGATACTGTTAGATGCTTGGCTGAGAGTCAAACGGGCGGAACGTTAAAACTGCGCGGTGGTTGAATGGATCGCGGGATTGTGAAACGTCACTCGGAGTCCTTCGATGGGGCTCAGAGCCTGCCCTGAGTCGATCGAAGGGACCAACGGAGAAAATGCCAAATGATTTCCAAAGTTTTACTTATGTCACGGTTGCCGAAGCATGACCGACTATTGCATTCGGACTGAAACGACCTTGGAAACCCCGGGCTCCGCCATCGTGATGCCGTAAAGCATCTCGGCGGCCTGCATGGATTTTTTGTTGTGCGTGACCATGATGAACTGTGAATCCTCGCTCATCTCTTTGACGATGTCGTTGAAGCGGTCGATGTTGGCATCGTCGAGCGGCGCGTCGACCTCGTCGAGGAAACAGAACGGGCTGGGCTTGGTCAAAAAGATCGCGAACAACAAGCTCACCGCGGTGAGCGCCTTCTCGCCGCCGGAGAGTAACGTTATCGACTGAAGTCTCTTGCCCGGTGGTTGGACGATGATATCGACGCCGGTTTCGAGATAGTCGTTCTCGTCGGTGAGCACCAGCTTGGCCTTGCCGCCACGGAACAGGCGCGGAAAGATCACCTCGAATTTTTCGTTGATCTCCTCGAAACTTTCTTTGAAGCGGAGCCGGCAAATGCGATTGAGCTTGACGATGGTCTGCTGCAAATCGGCGATGGATTTTTCCAAGTCCTCTTTTTGCTGGCTCATAAACTGAAAGCGCGTCGTCAGCTCTTCGTACTCGCCGATGGCGGCGAGATTAACTTCGCCCATGCGTTCGAGCCGCCCGCGCAGATCGTCGATCTCAGTGACCAACTCGGCCTTCGACGGGCTATTCTCCGTGAATTCTACCGTCAGTGTTTCTAGCTCCGCGTCGTATTTTTCGCGCAAATTATCGGCGCTATGCTGCAAGTGCAGGCGCTGCTCGGCGAGGGTTAACTGAATGCGGTTTTTTTCTTCCTGGCAGGCTTCGCCAAGCGGACGAAGCTCTTTGATCGTTTCGCCAATCTCGGCGAGCTGCATGGAAATCTTGCGGTAGCGTTGCCGTTCGGCCTGCAGCCGCGCTTCGAGCTCTTGCAGTTCGATTCGGCTTTGGCCGAGGGCTTGTTCGGTTTGCGCCAGCGCCTGGTCGATGTCGCCGCGCTGACGTTGGCATTCGGCGAGCCGTCCCTGCCGCGTCGCAATCTCGCGGCCGGTTTGTTCCTGCAGGGTTACCCGATTGGCGAGATTGACGTGGGTGTTGTCGCGCTTTTCGCCCAATGCGGCATTGCGGATGCGCGACTGAGTCAGCGCCGCTTCGGCGCCTTCGAACGCTCGTCGCAGGGCGGCGAACTCGGTTTGCTTTTGGTTGAGCGCTTGCTCGCGTTGTGCCTTCTCCTCGGCCCGCGCTTGGCTCATGCTGTGGTTGCGCTGCATCTCATCGTCGAGCAGTTGAATCGTGGTCGTGAGATCGCTCTGCTCTTGCATCAACACACGCACCGTTTGGGTCAAGCGCTCAAGCTCTTGGTCGGCGGCGCGGTTTTCGTGTTCGAGACGGACGCGCTCGAGCTCCAGGCGATGAATTTCGTTGCCGAGCATGGTTCTTTTGGTCTCGGCTTGTTCGAGTTCCTGCTTGAGCTTTTCGACCTCGCGTTCCTCGAACGGCAATCGTCCCGCTAGTTCGGTGAGAATAAGGCCGAGCTCGCGAATGCGGCGGCGCTGGGCGAGCACGCTTCCTTCTAACGACGCGCCGCTGCCGCCGGTGACAATCCCCATGGGATCGATGACCTCGCCTTCGGGCGTGACCAAGGTGCTGTAGTAACCGTTGCGATTCCACAGCGCGATGCCGGCCTGTAGATCGCGCACCACCATCACGTCGGCGAGCAGGTATTCGGCGACTTCGCGATAGCCGTCTTTGATCGAGATCTTGTCAATCAAAGGCGCGATCACTTCGGCTTCGCCGATCGGCAGTTCCTGGCATTTGTGCTGTTTGCGCTTCATCTCGCGCGGTATGAAGCTGCTCCGTCCGGAGGCTTCGGTTTTAAGATATTCGATCGCTTCGAGGCCTTCGTCGTGGCCTTTGACGATCACGTACTGCAAACGGTCGCCAAGCACCGCGGTGAGCGCCTTCTCGTAAGTTTCCGGCGCTTCGATCACTTCGGCAACCAGGCCGTAGATGCCGTTGGGCGTGGCATCTTGCTGCTTTTTGAGCATGATCGCGCGCACGCCTTCCTGATAGCCTTCGTAGTTGCGCTGCAAATCTTCCAAGGATACCCGGCGCGAATGATTCTCCTGGATCTGCGCTCTAAGTGTCGCAATCTTTTTCTCTTGAGCTTCTTTGGCCTGACTTAACGATTGAATCGCCGCGTTTGCTAGGGAGGCATCCAGGGTTCGGTTGCGCACGGCGTCGAGACAAACAGCCAACGCACTGGCGCTGTCGCTCCGCTTTGTCGAGCATGCGGTCAATGCCGCGGCCGCCTGGTTATGCTCCTCTTGGCATTGCGCCAGTTGCCGGCTGATTTCGCCGTGGCGTTTTTCCTTGGCGACGGTGTCATTCTTGAGATAGGCGATCTGGTTGGCGCACTCGATCGATGCTTCTTTCTCGCGCTCGATGTCAGTTTGGAGGGCACCGATCTCAGCTTGCAGTTTGCCGAGCTCATGCTCCTTGTCGCGCAGAAAGGTTTCTTCGAAAAGCGATAGCTGGATAAAGCTTTCCTTGGCTTTGTTAAGTTCTTCGATTTCCTGTGCCAGCGTTTTGGTGCGTTCGTTGAGGTTTAACAGCGCCGCGCGGGATTCCGCCTCTGTTTGTTCGAGCTGGGAAAGATCTTTGCGGTAAAACTCGCACTTTTGCTCGTCGGTTTGGATCTGCGTGCGCCGCTGGTAGACATTTTCTTGCTGCGCGCCTATTTCTTTATCGGCTTCGAGCAACGACAGCCGCACTGCTTCGCTCTCGGCTTCTTTGCCGTGCAGTTGGGCGAGATGCTCGGCGAGCTGATTTTCCACGCCGTTCAGTCGGCTTTCTTGTTGGCTGATTTCTTGCTGAAAGGCGTCACGCTGCAGGACGGTGAAAGTGAGTTCTTTGTCTTTGAGCTCGGCGCGCAAGGCGCGATAACGTTCCGCCTTCTTGGCTTGCAACTCCATGGAGCGGATTTGCCGCTCGATTTCGCGCACGATGTCGGTGACGCGCAAGAGATTTTGCTGGGTGCGTTCGAGTTTTTTCTCGGCGACGATCTTTCGGCTTTTATACTTGCTGGTGCCGGCAGCCTCTTCGATCAGCGCGCGTCGCTCCTCAGGTTTAGAATTGACCAGCTCATCGACTTTGCCTTGCTCAACGATCGAATAAGCTTTACTGCCGACGCCGGTGCCTAAAAACAGCTCGACGACATCTTTCAATCGGCAGTCGACTTTGTTGATCGAGTATTCCGATTCGCCGGAACGAAACAGCCGGCGCGTCACCATAATTTCGCTAAAGCTGCTATATTCCGCCGGCCCCCGGCCGTGTTCGTTGTCAAATACGATGGAGACCTCGGCCATGCCAGTGGCCGGTAGGGTATCGCTGCCGGCGAACACCACATCTTCCATTTGGTGGCCGCGCAGTTGGCGTGCACTCTGCTCGCCCATGGCCCAACGTAGGGCGTCGACGATGTTCGATTTGCCGCAGCCATTCGGTCCGACCACCGCGGTGATCCCCGGATTAAGTTCCACAATCGTCTTTTGGGCAAAAGACTTAAAACCAATCATTTCAAGGCGTTTTAGGCGCATAGGAGATTCTATTCGGGGAGTTTCTTGGCAGTTTCTACCAGTGAAATTTAACTGCAATATTTCACAGGTAGGAGGGGGAGTCAAGAATAAATCACAAGATACAGGGGATGCTGTGGATAAATCACCACAAGATATGGGAGGGATTCGGCATAACGCTGTTATCCAGCGAGATTCTTTAGCCCCCGCCGAGCTGGTTGATGACTTGTCGTGAATGAGCCCACTAGCGTGACTGAGTGACTAGCTTTCCAGCAGCTCGGTGTTCCAATAGGAGACGTCGATGGTGTTGAGAAAGGGCGCCCATTCTTTATAGCGGGACATGCTGAAGGTTTCCTGCATGAATGTGCGGCCACCTTTGCGATGGTTGCACTCGTGGCATGAGCAGACCACATTCTCCCAAACCGACGTGCCGCCCTGCGAGCGCGGAATGACGTGATCGAGGTTGAGCTCTTGGCGCGGCAGCCGCTGGCCGCAATACTGGCAAGTGCATTTGTCGCGGGCGTAGATGTTATAGCGGCTAAAGCGCACCTGTCGCTTGGGCACTCGGTCGTAGGTGACGAGTAGTATCACCCGCGGTACACGGATAACGCGGTTTACCAAACCGACGGTCTCAGCGTGGGAGGAAATAGACAGGTCGCTCCAGCTGTTAAAATCAAAGGTCTGATATTGATCGTTTACGGCTCTGGCGATGCCCTGATAGAGCAGCACAAAAGCACGCCGCACCGAAGTGACGTGGATCGGCAAATAGGACCGATTGAGGATCAGAACCTTGGTGTTGAGAACGGTGAATGCTGGGGCGGTCGCCGGATAATTCATAACGAGCTTTCTCGTTTTCGTTTGAAGCCTTTATATTCCGCCGGTATTCCGGTCAAGGTAACTGGCGCGAACCATAATGTCAATTAAGCTTGAAGTCGTTTATTAAAGCTTACTTGCAGTCATGACAATTTTACTCTATAAACAACGGCAGCTGCTTTGGTGGTCTCATGGAGACCGCCGCTATCGTTTGGCGATCCGTGTCACATTATCCCTCCAGCGTTCACTGACTTAGTTGTTCACCCATTTGTATGAAACAGGAAATTTTTATTAATTCGACGCCCCAAGAGAGCCGCATCGCGATTATGGAAGATGGCGTGCTCGCTGAGTTCCTCATTGAAAGAAAAGAGGAAATGGGCGTCGCAGGGAATATTTATAAAGGGAAGGTGGCGCGCGTGCTTCCCGGCATGCAGGCCGCCTTCATCGACATGGGCATGGAAAAGGCCGGCTTTCTCCATGCCTCGGACTTCTCGACCGAACCGGACGCGGTGCAACTGACCGGCGACGATGTCGAGTTCGAGGATGCGCCCAAGCCACCGCCGTCTTCGTCGCGTCGTTTGCCGCTGGAAAAACAGCTCTCGCGCGGTGAAGAGATTCTCGTCCAGGTGGCCAAGGACCCGCTGGGCACGAAGGGCGCCAGGGTTACCTGTCATGTCTCGTTGCCGGGCCGCTACATGGTTTTTATGCCGGGCACCAAGCATATCGGCATCTCGCGCCGTATCGAGAGCGACGAAGAGCGCAAGCGACTGAAGGAGATCGCCCAGTCGCTGGGCACTGAAACGGGTGGTTTTATTCTGCGCACCGCTTGCGAAGGGCTTAGCAAAAGGGAAATCCAACGGGACCTGGGCTTTCTCACCAAGCTGTGGGAGGGGATTCAGAAAAAGGCCGCGAGCGCGGCCGCGCCGGCGCTGATCCACCAGGATCTCGATCTCATCGCGCGCACCTTGCGCGATTTTTTCACCGCCGACAGCGATCAGGTGGTCATCGATTCGCCCAGGGATCACCGGCGCGTGGTCGATTTCGTGCGCCATTTCATGCCCCGGCAAAAGTCGAAGATCGTGCTCTATAACGAAAAGGAACCGCTGTTCGAGCAATA
>JAERMN010000528.1 GCA_016844625.1 Deltaproteobacteria bacterium | reverse complement strand
AGGGTGGTGGTCGGTTACCCGGCTGGCAGCGCCCATGACCTGTGGGGGCGGCTCATCGCGACGCAATTGACCAAACATATTCCCGGCAACCCGGCCACCGTCGTTCAAAACATGCCCGGCGCTGGCTCGATGACGGCGACCAACTACATTTACAGCGTGGCGAAGCCGGACGGCTTGACTCTCGGCGTCAATAACGCGGCGCTTTACTTTGAACAGCTTCTCAAAAAGAAAGAAGTTCAGTACGACTGGTCGAAATTCACTTGGGTCGGCAGCACGACGCCGACCAATGCGCTGCTGTACATGTGGGCGAACACGCCCTATAAAAACATCCATGACGTGCGCACGGCAACCGTGCCGCCGAAGTGCGGCGCGACGGGCACGGGGAATACCGGCTACTATCTGCCGCGATTGCTCGAAGAGACGATCGGCGCGAAGTTTCAAATCGTCACAGGTTATGAAGGCGGCGCGAGTATCGAATTGGCCGTGGAGCGCGGCGAAGTGCAGTGCCGCGCCTTTACCGTCCAGGTTTTCTTCGGCCGCGAGCCCTTTAACACCTGGCGCAGCAAGAACCTGGTGCGGGTTCTGATTCAAGGCGGCAAAAAGCGCGACCCGCGCTTGCCTGAAACGCCGCTACTGAGCGAGTTAATGGATCAATACAAGGTCTCGGAAGCCAATCGCCGTTTAGTGACCGTGATGATGGGATCGGGCGAATTCGGTGCCGCGCCAATGTTCGCCGCTCCGGGAACTCCACCGGAGCTAACCAAGATTTTACGCGCGGGTTATGCCAAAGCACTCACCAGCCCTGAGCTAATTGCCGACGCCAAAAAGCAGGGTCTCGAACCTGAGCTGATTCACGGTGACGAGGTAGAAGCGCTCGCTAAGGAAGTGTTGAACCAACCGGCCGAGGTTATTGCGGCGATGAAGAAGGTGATGGGGGAGTGATTCGGCCTGAAGTCCGGCGAACAATGCGAAACCCGCAAAGAACAAAAAATTCGAAGCACGAAATTCGAAATCCGAAACAAATTCAAAATGATGAAAAACAACAACAATGCTCCAAACGGGAAGGATCGGATCCGTAGTTTTGGATTTTCTGATTTTGAATTTATTTGGCCCCGATTTGTTTCGGATTTAGTGCTTCGGATTTCGGATTTATCCTTTCAACGGTAAGAATCTGGCGCGGTTGTTGTGCCTTGCTTCACCGCTTGCCGCCCCATAGGCTGTCGAAGAATCCGCTGCGATCCATTTCTTCCAGATAGCGGCGGTCGATGAGCTGCTGCGGTTGGACTTTTTTGGCGCGCGGGTCGTTGACGGCGAGCTCGTCGAGGATCGCTTGCAGCGCTTCCGGGCGCGCGTCGAATCTCGGCTCCATCGCTTTGACTTCGTTATTGTACGAGGTCTCGAGAATCTTGCGGTCGTTGACGCGCAAATACTTGGCCAAAACCTTGAAGGTAGTTTCCCGGTCGGTGTGAAATATTTTTGACGCTTCTGCCATCGAACGCATGAACTGGCCGATCACCTGCGGTTTGCGCGCGATCACCGAACGGCGCGTGACGAAAGCCGCGGCGGCGTAGGGGATGCGCAGATCGGGGCCATATATAAGGTAGTGGAATCCCTGGGCGACGGCGTTTTGACCGTAGGTCAGCATCGCCGAGGCGTCCACCGAGCCATTTAGCAGCGCGATCAGATCGGCGCTATCGCCGCCGGTTTGGCGAAAGATCACATCCTTGGCCGGGTCCAAGCCGATACGCTGCAAAACCTGGATGGCAAAATAATGGTTGTTGCTGCCGAGGCGGTTGACGCCGATGCTTTTGCCTTTCAAGTCTTCGGGCCGTTTGATCTCCGGTTTGGCGACGATGCTGTGAGTGAGAATATTTTTTACCGCGCCGACGATGACGAAGTCTTGAGCGCCTTGGACATAGGCGCTCAGGATGCCGATACCGCCGATGAGCCCGACATCCGTTTCACCGCCAACCATCGCCGCCGCCGCGGTGCCGGCCGAGCGCATCAGGACGAGATCGAAATCTAAATTATGCTTGCGAAAGATACCCGTCTCGCGCGCGATCCAGGGCAAGGATTGCGAAATGGCGATGGCGGAGTGAATGCCGACGAGCTTGTCGGCGGCGGCCGCACCGTCAAATGGCAAGACGACAAAAAGGAAACAAAGAACGGCGCTTTTCTGGACTCGCATAACGCCAGGACTCCCTTCGTTGGTTCCGGATAGAGGACGCTTACTCTTCCGCAATGTTAAGGTCAATCTCTCTGGTTCGATATCCCGCCGTCAGTCGGAATGTCTCCCGCAAAGACGCGAACCACAGGAAAATCCGAAATCCGAAGCACGAAATCCGAAACAAATTCAAAACGACGGAAACAAATACAATGTTCCAAACAACCCCGACTCGGATTCCGCGTTTTGGATTTTTTTGGCTCCGGTTTGTTTCGGTCCGCGGGGCCGCTTTCGTGCTTGGGATTTCGGATTTATCCTTTTGGGGTTTGTTTCGGTCCGTGTGGCCGCTTTCGTGCTTCGAATTTGCATTCTTGTTTGTGCTTGGCGGGAGTAAGCTCCCCTCTGTGTCTGTCTCCTTCGGCCGGAACCGTCTTGGATTTACCGACGTTTGTCGAATATGATGCGACCGGTTGGCTTAGACAGGCGGTGAATTGTGACTAGACTTCAATCGATCACGCTCTCGGTTCTCGTAGTATCTTTGCCTGCTTTTGCGCTCGCCGCGTCAGCGCCGGTGCGCGTCAATATCGGCGCGGCGTCGGTGAGCAGCAGCATGCTTAGTATTTGGGCGGCGCAGGAGCAAGGCATCTTCGCCAAGCACGGTATTGACGCGCAGCTGATTCTCATCCGCGGCGGATCGACATTAGTGGCGAGCTTGCTCACCGGGGAAATTCAGCTCGCGTTCACCTCCGGCGTGTCGGTGCTGGGCGCGGCGGCGCAAGGCGTCGATGTCAAAATGCTGACTTCGATCTCGAGCCGGGTGAGTTGGAAACTGATCGCCAGTCCGCAGATCAAACGCGCTGAAGACTTGCGCGGCAAACGCTTTGGCGTGCAGAGCATCGTCGGCAGCACCTGGATGTATGCGATGCTGGCTCTGGAGCAGTTAGGGCTCGAACCGAAGCGGGACAACATTACTTTT
>JAERMN010000095.1 GCA_016844625.1 Deltaproteobacteria bacterium | reverse complement strand
GCCAGCCGGGTCGTCAAAGCCGGCAAGCGAATCGGCTGGGAGGGCCGAGCCGGGGTCTACAACGAACTGGACCCGAGCCGGCTCTGCGACGAAGAATTCCGCCGCCGTCACACCCTTCAAGGCATTAGCCGGCTGGCTTACAAGCGGAGCTCGTATTTTTCCATTGTCCCGAACTTGATGCGCTCGGTGTGGACCTTCGGTTGGTATTCTTTAATGGGCAACGTGCGCAGAAAATATCGCGCCAAAGGGCGCTATTTTCATTACCGTGCAATGCTGCTCGAAAAAACCAAGAGAACGGCAGGTAACCAGGTCTGAGCCGTTAGCCGGCGCAGCAGCTGGCGCCCGACGGTTTTCGAACGGGGCACGCCGCTCTTTCTCGCGGCGATGTAAAGCGCGCGCAGCATCAGCGTCAGGTAGTTTTGTAGGCGGGCCGTGAGCGGCGCCTGCTTTACCTTGCGCATGGCGGTGATGTTGTCGACGATGGCGATCTCCTGGAACCGTCCGGAGCGAAACACATTTTCCCATAAAACTTTTTTCGGTCCATGTTTGCGAATGGTGTCGTGCATCGCCAGGATGCCGCCTTCGACCAAGAACGGTTCCCATAGGATAAAATCCAACTTGGTCGATTCGTAACGGTGATCGCCGTCGATCCAGAGCAGGCGAATCGGTTTATTCCAGCCCCGTGCAGCTTCTTCCGAAGTCATGATCAGCGGGACAACTTGACTGTCGACGCCGGCCTGTTTGATGTTCGCTAAAAATTCCGCTTCGGTATCTTCGAAGTATTTCTCTTCGGGTAGAATTTCGTGCGGGTCGATGGCGTGAATCTTTTCGTGGTGAACTTTGGCCGCGCCGCGCCCCAAGGCGACGGTAGATTTACCCTTCCAACTGCCGATCTCGACGATCACACCGTCGCGTTGATTAAATTGCCCAAGCGAGTAAAGACAATCCACCTCGGCCGGCGTAAGCATACCCGGCAGATTGTAGACATCCTCAAGTTCTTTCACGCCATCACCTTGTCTACGTTTATAGCATCGCCGCGAACGCTTATGAAGTGAGGCGCTCGGCATCGGTCACTCCCTGCCATGATCCATCCGTCAAACCCGCTCGATCGACCCGTAACGGTCTCCGCCATCGTCGTCTGTTATAACGAGGAAGAGCGGATCGGCGCCTGTCTCGAAAGTATTCGTTGGTGCGATGAGATCGTCGTGGTCGATTCGTTCAGCACGGATCGAACGCCGGAGATCTGCCGTCGTTATACTGAGCGCTTTATTCAGCGCAAATGGGCCGGCTATCGCGATCAGAAGGCGTACGCGCATTCTCAAGCAACCCAAGATTGGGTTTTGCTGATCGACTCCGATGAACGCGTCACGACGGAATTGCAGCAAGAAATTAGCGATGCGCTCAGGCGGGACAAGGGTGCGTACGCCGGTTACTCGGTGCCGCGGCTAGTTCGTTACCTACATCGTTGGTGGTGGCGTGGTGGCTGGTATCCGGATTACGATGTGCGCTTGTTTCGCCGTGTGCGCGCGACCTGGGGCGGCAGCGATCCGCATGAGAAAATTCTCGTCGACGGCAAAGTCCGCCGGCTGAAGCATCACTTGGAACATTATTCCTACCGTAACATCGACGATCATATACAGCGGATCAACCGGTTTACTTCGATCTCGTCTCAGGAACTCAAGAAAGAAGGCTGCCGTTGGCGCCTGAGCGATGCCCTGTTGCGCCCGCCGGTGCGATTTTTTCGCTCTTACATTATCAAGCGCGGTTTTTTGGAAGGCTTTGCCGGGTTTTACATCGCGCTCACCGCCGCCGTTTATGTTTTTCTCAAGTATGCTAAGTTGTGGGAACTGGAAGTCGAGGAGAAAAAGAAAATTGACCGGCCGCGGCGCTAACCGCCGTCTCAAGATCTTACACATCGATCCTGAGCGTAACTGGGGTGGAGGGGAGGCGCAGGTTTTCGGGCTCATGAGTTGGCTCGCGGCGCGAGGACATCAAAACGAACTCTTGGCCCATCCCAACGGGTTGCTGTTTACTCGGTGTCAGAAGGTAGAGATTATCGGCCGCCCCATCGTGCTTCGTAACGATCTCGATTTGCGCTGTGTTCCAGGGCTTCGTCGGCTTATCCGAAGCGGTGATTACGATATTGTGCACTTTCATACCAAGCGGGCCCACGCGCTGTCGCTTTGGCTGCCGCGGTTTCCATCACGGCCTAGATACCTAGTGACAAGGCGGATGGATTATCCAGAATCGAATAATTGGTATACCCACTGTCTTTATAATCGGCGCGTCGACGGTGTCGTGGCGATTTCTCAGAACATCGCCGATTTGTTGATGGCAGCGGGTGTCACGGCTGAAAAAATTCACGTGATTGTGAGCGGCATCGAGCCACATCGATTCACGGCGGCGCGGCCGGCGGCGCTAAAATTGGATGGCGCACCCGTCGTCGGTTCGGTTGGTGTGCTCGAAGAACGCAAGGGGCATCGTTATTTGCTTGAGGCGGCAGCTAAACTGAAACGCCAAGGCTTGAACTTCAAGCTGCGCATTGCCGGCGACGGTTCGCTACGACAATCTTTGGAACAGGATGCGGTTCGGCTCGGTTTAACGGACGACGTACAGTTCTCCGGCTTTGTTGCCGATGCAGCGGTATTTCTAGCCGACCTCGACGTTTTCGTAATGCCCTCATTGTTCGAAGGCTTGGGAGTGGCGGCGCTCGAAGCGATGGCGGCTGGCAAAGCGGTGATTGCGACCAAGGTCGGCGGTTTGGCCGAGTCGGTTGTCGACGGTGTCACCGGTATTCTAGTTCCGCCGCGCGATTCAGAGGCATTGGCCGGCGCGATTGCAAAAATTGGCAAGCAGCCCGAGTTGGCCGCCGCAATGGGGCAACGTGGACGCGCGCGCGTGCTCGAGCACTTCACCTTGGAACAAATGGCGCTCAAGAATGAAGCTTACTACTATGAGCTTCTTGGCGCCGCCAACTAGTACGCTTATCGGCCAGCATGGACAATCTCTTAAAACTCGTCGAAAAATTTGCTCGAACCAATCTGTTAGTCGTTGGCGATCTTATGCTCGATCGCTTTATCCGCGGCGAAGTCGAGCGCATTTCACCCGAAGCGCCGGTGCCCGTAGTGAGGGTATTGTCGGAAAGCACCAGTTTAGGTGGCGCCGCGAATGTCGTTCACAATGTTCGGTCTCTCGGCGGGCGAGTAACCGCATGCGGTATTGTTGGCAATGACGAGGGCGGCAATTGCGTGGTTGCGGCGTTGCGCAAAACCGGCGCCTCCACCGCCGGGGTGTGCTTCGACGGCGCGGTTGCGACGATTCAAAAAATCCGCATCATCGCCAGCCCGCGCCACCAGCAGATTGTCCGGCTTGACCGCGAGAGCGGCCAGCCGGCCAGCGCAGCGACGCGCAAAAAATTGCGCGATTTTATTCGTAGCGCGCTCGGTCGTTACGATGGCATCATCATTTCCGATTACGGCAAGGGGGTGGTCCACGAGGAACTGCTCGACGTCGTTGCCGATCGGGTTGTGCGCAGCAAAGTGATTTGCGTCATCGATCCCAAGAAAGAAAATTACAGACACTATCGTTTTCCCACACTGATCACGCCGAACAAGAGCGAAGCGAGCGAGGCCGCGGCGATTGCGATCGACGATGCGGCGTCGCTTCGCGCCGCGGGAGCCAAGCTGGTGCGTCGGTGGCGCGCCCAGGCGGTGTTGATTACCCGCGGCGCCGATGGCATGAGTCTGTTTCGCCCGCGCCAGGCGGTTAAACATTTCCCCACTGAGCCGCGCGACGTCTTCGAAGTAACCGGCGCCGGCGATACCGTCGTGGCGGTGTGCGCCTTGGCGTTGGCGAGCGGGGGTAGTTACGAAGAGGCTGCGCTGTTGGCCAATATCGCCGCGGGATTCGTCGGCGACGAGGTTGGCACTGTGGCCGTGCCTGGTGAAAAACTTAAAAGGAGTATTGCAGACAAAATATGAAGAGCATGACTGGATACGGCGAAGCATCGCAGAACATCAAAGGCGCCAAGGTGACCGTGCAAATTCGTAGCGTCAATCACCGCCACCTCGACTTGCAGGTGCGCGCGCCGCGGGAATATCTATCCTTCGAAGAGGATGTGCGCAAACTGGTGCGCGAGAAGATATCCCGTGGCCGGATCGATCTTTATGTCAATCGCTATGCCGGCAAGGGGCAAAGCCGAAAACTCGAAATGGATGAGGCGTTGGTCGGGCAGTATGTCGCCGGGGTCAGCCAGCTGCAAAAGAAATATAAATTGGCCGGTGAGATCGGTGTGTCGCTGCTCTCGACCATCCCGGATGTGTTTCACGTACGCGAAGTGGCGATCGATAGCGCCAGCGAACGACAGGCGGTGATGAAGACATTGATCGGTGCGCTAAGAAAGCTCGAGCAATCGCGCGAGCGCGAAGGGGCGCATCTGCGCGCTGATATGGAATCGCAGATCACGCACTTGCGCAAAGTTGTCAAGAGTCTGGAAGCGCGCGCCGCCGAGAACGGCATTCGCTTGCACAAGGGGCCGCCGGGAGAGGGGCAGAACGGCGGTTTCGTGGGAAAGGAGCCCGCGGAAATTTCTAACGTGGGCTTCAAGGGCGACATCAACGAAGAGTTGGTGCGCTTAAAGACCCACGTCGTGGCTTTGGCGAAGGTCGTGCGTGAGCGCGAGCCGGTGGGCAAAAGGATCGATTTCATGCTCCAGGAAGTCAACCGCGAGCTCAACACGATCAGCTCCAAAGTGCCGTTCATCCCGGTGACGCAACTCGTGCTCCAGGGTAAAGAGCGGGTCGAAAAAATCCGCGAGCAGACGCAAAACATCGAATGAAACGGCAACCGAGTCCGCTCTCCAAGCGCCACGGCATCATCTTTATTCTTTCAGCGCCATCCGGCGCCGGTAAGACGACACTCTACAATAGCCTGCGCGAAATTTATCCGGACATCAGACTTTCGCTCTCGTGCACCACACGGGCGCGCCGCCGCGGCGAGATCAGTGGGCGGGATTACCGCTTTATCACCGAGCGCCAGTTCGACGCGCTCAAGCGGCGCGGCGAATTCGCCGAATGGGCGCACGTGCATGATTATTTTTACGGCACGCCGAAAAAGCCGCTCGATCGGGCGATCAAAGCCGGACGGGATATTTTCCTCGATATCGACGTCCAAGGCGCACAGAAAATCAAACATGCCTATCCCGAAGCGGTGGCGGTGTTTGTTTTGCCGCCGTCCATGGCCGAGTTGAAGCGCCGCTTGTCCGCCCGCGGCACCGATGGCCGAGCGATTATCGCACGCCGGCTCGCCAACGCGCGGGGTGAAATAGGCGAGATAATCAAGTATGATTATTACGTTGTCAATCGAGAGGTTGGCGCCGCCGTCAAGTCTCTAAGCGCTATAGTCGAAGCGGAACGAGCGAGAACCTCAAGAGTGCGCAAGTGGCTGGTCGAGCCGCTGCGCTAAATACGGGGTCATCGGAGCCATGAGCAAGGACAGCAAAGTCACCGAGCTGGTTGAGAAAGTCCAGTCCTACTATCCCGCCGCGGATGGCGAGCTGATCCGTGCCGCCTACGAATTCTCCGCCAAGGTTCACCAGGGGCAAAAGCGCCTGTCAGGCGAACCCTATCTGATTCATCCCATGGCGGTCGCCGATATCATCGCCGAACTGAAGCTCGACGTACCGAGCGTGGTCAGCGCGCTGTTGCACGATACGGTCGAGGATACCTTGGCGACGTTGGATCAAATCAAAAGCTCATTCGGCCGGGAAGTTGCCGCTCTGGTCGACGGCGTGACCAAATTGAGCCGGGCCAATTTCAGCAGCCAGGAAGAAAAGCAGGCGGAGAATTTTCGCAAAATGCTGCTCGCCATGGGCAAGGACGTGCGGGTGATTCTAATCAAGCTCGCCGACCGGGTGCACAATATGCGCACCTTGGACCATATGCCGCGGCAAAAACAGATTCTCACGGCGCAGGAAACGTTGGATATTTACGCGCCGCTGTCGCACCGTCTTGGCATCGCCTGGATCAAGACCGAGCTCGAAGATCTCGCGCTCAAGTATCTTCACCCAGAGATTTACTATCAGCTCAAGCGCAACGTCGCGAAAAAAAAGACCGATCGGGAAAAATATATCGACGAAGTGATTTCGATTATCACCAAGAAGCTCGAAACCGAAGGGATCGAAGCCGAAGTCACTGGCCGGCCCAAGCATTTCTTCAGCATCTATCAAAAGATGGAGAGTCAAAATCTGCTCTACGATCAGATTTATGATCTCGTCGCGTTTCGTATCTTGGTCGACACGCCGCGCGAATGTTACGAGACTCTCGGCATCGTGCACCAACAGTGGCGCCCGGTGCCGGGCCGTTTTAAAGATTATATAGCACTGCCCAAGCCGAACCTGTATCAGTCGCTGCACACCAGCGTGATCGGCCCCTACGGCGAGCGCATCGAGATCCAGATTCGCAGCCACGAGATGCATCGCGTCGCCGAGGAAGGGATCGCGGCCCATTGGCGCTACAAGGAAGGTGAAGATTTTCAGATTAGCGATTTTCGCCGCTTCTCCTGGCTGCGCCAACTGCTGGAGTGGCAAGAAAACCTGCAAGACCCGCAGGAATTTTTACAAAGCCTTAAAGAAGATTTGTTCTCGACGTCGATGTATGTGTTCACGCCGAAAGGGGATCTGTTGAATTTTTCCAAGGGCTCCACGGTCATCGATTTTGCCTACCGGATTCACACCGAAGTCGGTCAGCATTGCTCCGGCGCGCGAGTGAACGGGCAATTGGTATCACTCCGATATATTCTCCGTAGCGGCGACACGGTGGAAATTATCACGACGCAGCAACAGGCGCCGACCCGCGATTGGCTCAAATGGGTAAAAACGCCGCGCGCCCAATCGAAGATTCGCAATTGGCTGAAAGCGCAGCAGCGCGAGCGCAGCGTCGTTTTGGGCCGGCAGATTCTTGAAGGTGATTTGCAGCGCTACCAAATGGATTACGCCATGCTGCGCGAAGAGGGCAAGACCGAAGCGCTGATCAAAGAATTGGGCGTGAAGGACGAAGAGGCGTTGTTCGCCGCCATCGGTTACGGTCGGCTCACCACGCGCCATGTGTTGGCGAAACTAATCTCGCCGGAGAAATTGGAAGCTGGACCGAAAAAGGCCGACGGCTCGCTGCAATCCCTGTTCCGCATGGTTTCCAAACAGCGGCGCGGTTTAGGGATTCGGGTCAAAGGCGTCGACGATGTGCTGGTACGATTTGCGCTGTGCTGCCATCCGTTACCGGGCGAAGCGATTGTCGGATTTATCACCCGTGGGCGTGGTGTGACGGTGCATACGGTCGGTTGCTCTACCGTGTTGGAAAGCGATCCGCAGCGAAAAACTGAAGTGAGCTGGGAAGATAGTGGCCAGGCGCCGCGGCCGGTCAAGATCGAAGTCACTTGCGTTGATCAACCTGGGTTGCTGGCGGCGATCAGCGCGGCGATCACCAGCGCCGAGGCAAATATCGCCAGGGCGCAAATCCGCACTTCGAGTGAGCGCGCGATCAATACCTTCGAGGTAATGATCAAAAGCTCCGAACACTTGAAAGAAGTGCTGCTCAACATCTCAAAAGTGAAAGGGGTCTACAAAGCGGTGCGCGCCCGCGGCCGAACCGGTGGTAAAATTGAATCCGATCAGCCGTCCAGGGAAGAACTGCACTGATACGGAGAGTGACCGCAGAAAAATCTTTTCACCACGAAGGACCCCGCGCCGCAGAGCCGCAACCGAGACTCGGAAGATCTCGCGCCAAGCATGTCCTGAGCGAAGTCGAAGGGACGCCAAGGCCGCCAAGGTCGGAGAAAAACGGCGACAATCGTTTGTGAGATTATCTATGTTTGTTTTGCTAACTTGGCGTGCTTGGCGCCTTGGCGCGAGTCAATCTCCGTGTTGGAGTGCTACAGGTCAGCGAAAAATTTGCCCAGATTGCGAAAACTTTCATCGATAGTAAGACACGCTTTTCCCCAGACTACGCTGGGGAAAAGAGGTTCGCCTGTCGGCGAACAGCCGCAACCAAAGAAGATAGGAACTGTTCACCACGAAGGACACGAAGTTCGGAGTCTAAGGGAGCGCGGACATTCTTGTCCGCGTATTTTTGCGGGTTAGCTCGATGGTGCGCCCAGCGCACCCTACACACGCCGCTTGATCTTTGGACTCTATGACAAACATGTTGGTGTTAGTTTTTGGATAGCAAGACAAAGTAGAGAAGATTCGGATTCAGAGAATTGGCCGCAAAGAACGAAAATTACGCAAAAAGGAATCGGATTTGTAGGGGCAGCCCCCTGTGGCTGCCCTTCCGTCATGCACCGCTAGCTATCGCATTCTTGCTACACCCTGTAGCAAGCTGACTACGCCTACCCCGGATTATTCATGGTGCAACAGCGATCGAGGCGAAACCCTTCCAGAGCGAAGGCAAAGCCTCTCTGCCTTGAAGAGGCAAGCGAGGCGAGCTGCTGTTAAATTACCTGTGAAAAGGTTTATCATCGTGCCGAGCACCGAACATGACGATGAAACATTTGACGCTGATGCCTTCGCTCCTCCAGGGTTCCACCTCGATCGACACTCTGTCGTTCGTTTTACTGGTAGCATAAATTTTTCGGGCTAGAGATTATCCGGCCTCATTGCTTGGCCGTTGCCAGCAAAAATTGCTTGTGAATCAGGCTGTCTGGGTTTGGCTATAGGCTATCGGGTAGTGGCAGTGTTGCTGCTCCATCTTTGGATGTGTCATAGGTGCATTAGGAATAGTGTGCCGCTTTCGTATGCGCGTGGACGAAACATTGGCATTGGGCACGTCAAATCATGTTCAACAGGAGGAACTGGTATGTTTTTCAAGAAGAGTTTCGTAGTGATTATGCTGCTTGCGTCACAGGTCGGGTTCGTTTCGGCGGCCGAGACAATCATCCTCGATGGGTCCAGCGGGATGCTGCCCTTGGCCTCGGCACTGGCGAAAGTCTACCAAGAAAAGTCGCGTGACCTCGAGCTAGAGCTCGGCAA
>JAERMN010000094.1 GCA_016844625.1 Deltaproteobacteria bacterium | reverse complement strand
AACGGATAGGTGGCGATGGCGCCCTTATGAATGATGTCGATGAAATCGATACCCTGCTGTTGCATTACCAATCCTTCCAGATGTTCGGAAGATGATTACCCTAAATGAAAATTAATTCAATGAAACGTGAGCCGCCGCTAACCGCGCACGCGAATGGCAACTTCGAAGCGGATGATCATCGGCTCGTTGGCGAGATCTTTGAGACTTTCCGGTATCGCCGGGAAAGGCGACGCTCGCTTGACCGCTTCGAGGGCGCTGGCGTTCAGTCTGGAGTCCGACGATTCTAAAACTTCGGAGAGCGTAAGTTTACCGGCGCGGTCGAGGGCAAAGCGGATCGCCACTTTTTGCACGCCGGTCACATTGTCCGGATACTTCCAGACCGACTCGACGCGCTTTTTCAGTTGGTTCAGATAACTGCCATAATCCGCCGCCGGTATTCCTTTGAGGCCAGTTGTGCCGCCGCCACCGGTGCCGACGCCAGTTCCAGCGCCGGCGAGTCCCGTGCCGCTTCTGCTGCCGCCGGGCACACCGTAAGCACCAGTGTTTGTGCCGCTGCCCGAGAGCGCGCCGGGGACCTGCGGCCCTTCTTTCAAAGCCTTGATGCCTGGACTGTTGCCAGCACCTTTCAAGGCCGCCAAGCTTCTCTGATGAGCGTCGAGGTCGGCTGCGGTATTCGATGGCAGATTGGTGGTGCTTTCCTTGGTTGGCAATCTAACCAATGAATCCGCCGAAGTCTCTTTGGCGCTCACGGCTTCATGGCGCGCATCCAGGGCCAGTACTTTCGGTCCAGGCAGAGCGATCGGTTTTGGCGCGGGTGGTGCTTCGACAGCCGCGGGCGCCGGCGTTGGCACTGAACTTTCCACTGAGCCGCTGTCTAGTTTTCCGCTTCGTTGCGCTGGTGCAATGGGCACGCCCAGTTTGGGCAGTTCGCGCGGACCGCGGGCGCCTTTTCCTGGGCCGATGCTTTGCGTATCTGAGCCGCTGCGGACTTCCATCAGTTGAACCGAAATCGGTGGGTTGGGCTCCGCTTTAGAAAGCGAAGAAAATGTTGCCGCTCGTAAGGCTAGGAAGAATAGCAAACCGTGAAAGAGCAGCGAGGGAATTAGAAACGGACTGCGGAAAAGTGCAGCGATTTCCAACTCACCCCAGTCGGCGGACGAATGGTCGAGCATGATTAGCTGCCCGGCGTTGCTAGCTGTCCGATTCCAGCGCTGGGAATTGGCAACTGTTCCTGCTTCGAGAGCATCTCGAGACCGACGGCGCTGACATCGCGGCGGGCGACTCGGCCATTTTCATAGTAAGTCCATAAATCGGCAATCCCGTCGCCGTTGAGATCGCGCTCCTCTTTGATCACGATCTCGCCGTCGCGGCTGGTGTCATAGTAAATCCACAGGTCTGGCCGGCCGCTGCCGCTGGCGTCTTTTTCCACTTTGGCGAGGCGGCCGTTCTGAAAGCTGGCGCGATAGGTCATTCGTCCTTGGTCGTGCTCGTCGCGCTCTTCACGCACGATCTTGTCGCCATCGTAATAAAAAACGGTGTCCGGCCGGCCTTGTCCTTTGGAGTCGACATCGCGGCGCGTCAGTTGGCCGTCTTTGAAATAACTCCAGGTGTCGACTCTGCCGTCGCCTTTGCTCGCTTCCTCTTGGCGCATCACTTCACCGGGTTTTTGCGGATTATAATAAATCCAAAGATCAGGGATGCCATCGCCATTCACGTCGCGCACTTCGACGTTTTTAAATGGCGCCGGCGAGGCGGTCGGCGGGGTTACAGGTTTATTCAGTGCCGCGAGCGAGTTGTTATCCGGCGCTCGGTTTGTCGTCGGTTTGTCCGGCGGCAAATTCCGTGGCGCCTGTGTCGTGCTGCTAGTGCCGGAAGTTTGCGGTTGCGCACCGGTAGTTGCTGCTCCACCCGGATTGGCGATTTGATTCTCCAATTCGCGCTGGCGCGCTAGCTCTTGTTCAATGGCGGCTTCAAGCTGCCGATCTTTTTGCTGCTCGGTGCGAACCTGGCGGTTCATGTCCTCGTAGTGGGAGTCCGCGGTAAACAAACCCGTGATTAAGCCGATGATCAAACCGCCGCCCGCGCCGTAGGGACCAGCGATGGAACCGCCCATGGCGACGCCTTCCATCGCTTTATTCCAAACATGTTGCATTCTTTGGGAGCTGTTAACTTGGCTGGGTTGAGATGCGCCGGGTGCGCCCGTGTTGAGATTGGGGTTTTGCGCTGAACCGGGTGGATACTGTACGGCCACAGGCTCGCAGGCTGAGCTGACGACTAACAATACGAGTACATAGCGACCAAAGAGTCTGTTCATCGATTCGACCACAGAGGAAATTCTACTTTACTTCCGGACCCAAGACCATCCCCGAAGTAGCGTTTGCGGCTCTTCGTTCTGTCGTGAACGGAAGGCCATACCCTGCCATACTTTGAAGCTCTTCTTCAACCGCTACATGGCCGACTATTTGGCCGCCTTTGAAACTATAGCGGGCGGTGACTTTGCCTTGGTATTTTTGATCTTCGAGCTGTTCGATCTGTTCGCCGTTTTGAAAACTGACCCACACATCGACTCGCCGATCGCCGTTGGTGTCGGCTTCCTGTGCAGCGATTTGGCCTTTTTCATAAAGGATTCTTAGGTCGAAGATGCCATCGCCGTTGGTATCGCGCTCTTCGCGGACAAGTTGATTGTCTTGAAAGTAATAGACCGCATCCCACTTGCCGGCGCCTTTATTATCACGGAGCCGTTTACTAACTCGGCCTTGAGAAAAGATTTCGATCAAATCCATCCG
Source organism: Deltaproteobacteria bacterium (assembly GCA_016844625.1). Taxonomy (GTDB): domain Bacteria; phylum Desulfobacterota; class Binatia; order UBA9968; family UBA9968; genus DP-20. Next base: position 8,705 of record JAERMN010000094.1, on the reverse strand, counting down.
GCCGCGCCCGGCGCTGTCCTCTTCGCGGCGCACGACCGCCTCACCTTGAAAATAGACGATCCGGCTCACTTTTCCATCGCCGCGCAAATCTTCTTCCTGTTTGACGAGGCGGCCGTCCAAATAATAACCCCAGAGATCGATCTTGCCGCGATTTTTGCGGTCAAGCTCCTTGCGCACGAGTTGGCCGTTGTCAAAATAGGAAAAACTATCGGCCACGCCGTCGTCATTGGTGTCTTCATCGATGCGGCCGATCTTGCCGTCTTTGTAGTGCACCGTGCGAGTCGATTTGCCGGCGGATTTGCCGTCTTCTTCGCTGCGCACAGGTTGGCCATTTTGATAATAAACCCAGAGGGTCGGTTGTCCCGATCCGTTGGTATCCTGACCTTTGCGCTCGACTTCGCCGGCAGTGTTGTAGAAAAACCAGGTATCGATGCGGCCGTCGTTCTTGCTGGCGAGCTCTTGCCGGGTCGGCTTTCCCGCTCCGTAGTAGACAATGACATCAGGCTTACCATCGAAGTTAACATCCTGCTCGACGCGTACGGTTTGACCCTGGGCGTTGTAGTAGGTCCAACGGTCCATCTTGCCGTCGCCGTTGGTGTCTTGCTCCTGGCGGATGACGTTGCCGCGCTCGTCGTAGTAAAAACTAGCGACAGGTTGTTGGGAATGGACCGAAGTGGGCAAATGCAGCAGCAGTAGAGCTGTGAAAACTATACCGGCGGTTATGCGGACAAACCACTTCATCTGTGGCCGATCGGGCTTTGGCGTTATGACGGACTGAATTAACTTTTATCGGTCTCTGTGGTTTTGCCGCGCGACTGCGAGTCGTCGATCGGCGTTTTCTCGCTATCGTCGGCGGCTTTCTTGAATCCACGGATGGCTTCACCGAGCGACTTTCCGAACTCTGGAAGCTTGCTTGGACCGAAAACCACCAGCGCAACGACAAAGATTACCAGGATCTCCGGAGCGCCAAGACTACCAAACATAAGACCCCTCCAGCGAAGAAAAATTAACGCTACGCCACGGGGTAGGCTAAGTCAATGTGCAGTGCCGGGCTGTCGTAGCTCGGTGCCGTCATAGCGCGACGGTTGCGCGCCGGGTAGCTTGCAAATGAGCGATGGTCAGGTCAATCTGATTGGGCGTAGAACTTCCCTAGCCTGCGGTGGCCAAGATCATCCAAGCAATCGATACTCAAGTTCATCCAGCGACAAGATCGGCACGACTCGAGAGCTGGTTTCCCTGGATTCTGTTCGCGGCGGCGATTTTTGTTTTGTTTTTCCAACTCGGTCGGGCGGCGTTGTTCGAACCCGATGAGGGACGCAACGCCGAGAAAGCCCGCGAAATTCTCGTTCTCAACGATTGGATCACACCCCATGAAAACTTTCATCCGGTGCTCGACAAACCGATTTTCCTCTATTGGTTGATCGCGCTTTCGTACCAACGCTTCGGCATTTCCGAATGGGCGGCGCGGCTGCCGTCAGCTTTGGCTGCGCTGGGCGGTCTCGCCGTGCTCTACGGCTTCGTACGCATGCACTGGGGCTCCTGGCCGGCGCTTTGGGCAGGTTTGATTTTACTCACCAGCTTAGAATTCTTCGTGCTTGCGCGGGTAGTGATCTTCGACATGCCTTTGACTTTCTTTCTCACCGTCGTGCTGTGCGCGTTTTACGAGGCAGGTCATAGCGATGATATCAGGCGCCGACGTTGGTTGTGTCTGCTCCTGTACGGCGCGCTGGGCGCGGCCATGCTGATCAAAGGTTTGATTGGCATCGTCCTGCCGGGAATGGTGATCTTTTGCTATTTGCTCCTAAGCAAGCAGTGGTCGATTTTGCGGCGCATCTATCTGTTTCCTGGCATATTGTTGTTTCTTGCCATCGTGCTGCCTTGGTATCTCCAGATCGACGCCCGCAATGATGGTTATCTAAAATATTATTTTTGGGACGAACATTTCGGTCGCTACGCCACCGCAAACTTCGACCGCAGCCAACCCTGGTATTATTTTTTTCTGGTTCTGTTGGCAGGATTTTTTCCATGGACGTTATTGCTGCCTTTTGTTCTGGCACACTATCGTAGGAAAACTTTCGACGACCAGACTTTATTTCTGATCCTTTGGGCGGTGTTACCGTTTCTGTTCTTTTCCTTCTCGAAGTCGAAGTTGCCGCACTATATTTTACCGATCTTTCCCGCCTTAGCAATTTTGACGGCCGTAGCGCTCGTGCAAAAGCTCAGCGAACCGACGGCAAAAATCCGTTCGGCGCTCCACGGCACCTGGATCGCCGAAGGCTTACTGGTGCTCTATTTCGTTGTCGGCGCGATTCAACCCGCGATATTGCCCCAGGCGATTCGCACCGGTGTCGTCAACATGGCTGATCACCTTTGGCTCTACGGCGTATTGATGGTGTTGGTGCCGGTACTTCTGCGGTTCAGCCAAATGTCCGAGACGCTGCCTAGCCAACCCCTCCGCTTCATCACTCAGACCTTTAGCACAATATTGTTTTTGTTGTTCGTTGCCGAGCTGATGGTCGCCGCGGCGCCGTTCCGCTCGGCAAAGGATATCGCCAGCAAAGCCGCGACAACGATAACGCCAATGACTCAGCTGGTATTCTACGATACTTACCTCGCCGGGATGGCATTTTACCTGCGCACCGAACAACCGATCTGGATGATTACCCATGGCAAAAAGAAACGAACTTTCTTGGGAAACTACTATGCGCTGAGCAACCGCGCAGAACCGGTCACCCGGTGGGGCAAAGCGCTACTCGACTTTGACGAATTTGCGCGGCGCTGGCAGACGGCGAAACAACCCATGGTGATTTTTGCCAGGCAAAGAAACCTGGCTCATCTGGCTGAGCAGGTAGGTGAAACTCCCCGACCAGTCGCTGCGTTCGATGAATACGTCGCGTTGGCCAAATGATTTGAAAAAAGGCGGATTCACTTGGAGCGTGGCGACTGCTCAGGGCGACAGAGGTGAGACTGCGAACTGAGTCAAACTGGCGGAGAGGACAACTATGAACAGTTGGGGGATTGCAGTTGTGTTGGGGATCGTCGAGGGATTAACCGAGTTTCTCCCGGTATCGTCTACCGGTCATCTAATCATCGCCGGTCATCTGCTCGGTTTTGTCGGCGATAAAGCGTCGAGCTTTGAAGTGGCGATTCAGTTAGGTGCGATCCTTTCGGTGGTGGTTCTCTATTGGCATCGGTTCGTTGGCCTTGTGCCGGTGGGCGGACGGTCTTTGCTTGATTCAAATTCGACCTTACTGGGATGGTCCGGACTGTGGCGCATCGCCGTCGCTACCTCGCCGGCTCTGTTGATCGGCTATGTTGCGCGCCACGCGATCAAAGCGAAGTTATTCAACCCAGAGGCGGTGACTTTGGCATTAGCGGTTGGCGGAGTAGCGATCTTGTTAGTCGAACGATTGCGTTCACAGCGGCGATCCAGTTCGCTCGATCAATTGACCTTGGCTCAGGCGTTCGGTATCGGCTTATTTCAGGTGCTTGCGCTGTGGCCGGGAACGTCGCGCGCGGCGGCGACGATCATCGGCGGCATGCTGCTCGGCCTCGATCGCAAAGGCGCGGCGGAGTTTTCATTCTTAATCGCAGTGCCGGTCTTATTCGCGGCGACGGGATACGAATTGATCAAGATGCGCGACCAGCTAGCCTTCGATGACAGCATGGCGCTTGCGATCGGCTTTGGCGTGTCATTTATCGTGGCGTTGATCGCGGTTAAAGGTTTTGTCAGCTTCCTCAGCCGGGGCAAGCTAACGCCCTTTGCGTGGTATCGCATTGTCGTCGCGCCGATTTTTTACTGGCTGACACGGAGCACCGGACTTTAACCCGGGTCAACCTCAATTGCGTCTCGCGCCGGGTCGATATGGTGCTGACTTATTTTGGTTCGTGACGGTGCTTGAGCCAGTCAAAGAGCTGGTTGCGGTACAGATAGGCGACGCCAAGAATCGCCAAGGAGACCACGGCGATAATGATGAACATGCTATATTGTTCATTGCGAATGGTCGCGCCCTGGACGGTGAGGAGATAGGTGCCGGGGATGCGGCCGACGATGGAGACCAACAGAAACGTGCTGAGTTTCATGCGGCTTAACCCCAACACGTAGCAAAGATAATCCTTGGGAAAGCCGGGAAAGAGAAACAGCACGAAACAGATCGCCACGCCGGTGTTGGTGGTGAGAAAATTAAATCTCTCCAAGACATCGCGTTTGACAAACCGCTCGACGAACGGCCGGCCTAAAATACTCGCCAGCTCGAAGGCGACCCATGAGCCCAAAGAAAGCCCTATGGTGGAAAGCAAAAATCCAAAATTCTTGCCGTAGACAAACCCGCCGGCGACGCCGGTGAGTTCGCCGGGAAATGGCGCCGCGACCACTTGTAGAACCTGTAGCAATACGAAAACCGCCGGGGAGTAAGGTCCAAGGCTCAGGAGAAACTTACTCAGCTTGTCGGGGCTCGAATAGATTCCGTCGAAATCGTCAAGATCCTCTCCCGGCGGGGCGAAAGCGCTGAAGGGCCGCGGTATGTAGCGGCTGAAAATAAACAAGAGCGCCACCAGCACGATAAAAATCACACCCCTGATGGCAAGTCGGCGACGCTGATCACTCATCCGGCGCTTTATAGCAACAAAAATTTTGAAACACGAGAGGGTTCTAGACCGGTGCCAAATCGATCGTCACGCGCGCCTGGCGCTTTCGCCTTGCCAGGCTTCGCCAAGGTTGGTACAAATTAGCTTCATTTCATTCACCCGTAACTCCTGAATGTTTGTTGACTTAAACATCGGCGATCTTACAGAACTGGCCTCGGGTCGCAGTTGGACCGGCACTGAGCTATCCGCACGTCTGATCGCCCGTTGCGCGGCGTACCGTGATCAAGGCATGCAGCGTGGCGATCGGGTTTTTGTTCTCCATGGCAACAACTTGGAATTTTTCGTCGATCTGCTCGCGCTTTGGTATGTCGGCGCCAGCGTCGTACCCGTCGATGGCCGGTTGACATTATTTGAAATTGAGAACTTGGCGCGTACGGTTACGCCGCGCTTCGCCGTGGTTGATGCGACGGTTCCTTCCAATATTGTTACGGGTCTATCCGTTCGGGGCGTGACGATGCTGGACACCGGTTCGCTGGATTTCACTGACCCGCCGCGGATGCAGACGGGCGCGCCCCAATGCGCCGCCCGGCTCGACGATCAAGCGCTGATCCTTTTTACTTCCGGCACGACCGGCGTACCGAAGGGGGTGGTGCATACGCACCGCTCGCTGCGCGCGCGCTGGTTGTCGTTGCGCCAATGTCTTGGCGTCGAGTCCTACCAGCGGACTCTCTGCATGTTACCGACGCACTTCGGTCACGGCCTGATTTGCAACAGTTTGTTTCCGTGGCTTTGTGGCCAACATTTATTTATCGCGCCGGCGTTTAGTAGCGAGTTGCTGCTGCAGCTTGGTCGCATCATCGATCAGCATCGAATTACGTTTCTCTCGTCGGTGCCGTCCATGTGGGGGTTAGCTCTAAAAGGGAGTAAACCGCCGCAAGAAAAATCGTTGCGCCGGATTCACTGCGGCTCGGCGCCGCTGTCGGCACATTTATGGAAACAAATTCGCGCTTGGTCAGGCACGCGCGAGGTATTTAACGCCTACGGCATCACGGAAACCGGCAGCTGGGTTGCCGGAACTACGATTGGCGAGTTTGAACCGGAGGACGGATTGGTTGGCGCACCGTGGGGCGGCGTGATCAAAATCCTCAAGAGCGCCGAGCCCAACGCTCTGTTCGAGATCGGCAGCGAGTGCAAAGTCGATGAGACCGGCTACGTTTGGATCAACACGCCGGCGTTGATGCAAGGCTACTACGGCCAAGCTGAGCTGACCGAACAGGTTATCTCCGGCGGTTGGTTCGTTACCGGCGACATGGGTCTCATCGATCAACGCGGTTGGTTTTATCTCAAAGGCCGAGAGCGCGACGAGATTAACAAAGGCGGAACCAAAATTTATCCCGCCGATATCGATGCGGTGGTCGAGCGCTTCGAGTTCACACAAGCGGTTTGCACCTTCGCTATGGCGGATTCACTTTATGGTCAGAATATCGCCATGGCTGTCGTGTTGCGGCGTCAAGAGGCGCCGACGATCCGCGAACTGTATCGCTGGATGAAAGAACATTTGGCCGATTTCAAAATGCCGCAACGGTGGTACATCGTCGATGCGCTGCCGCAGAACTCACGGGGAAAGATCAGCCGCGGCGGCGTTCAAGAGATGTGCGCGCAATTAAAACCGGTCGATCTAGCGGGAATATTAAGAAGCGGATCGCGATAATCATGGCCCGTGGCCGCATTCAATCCGTAGCGAGACCGAATAGCGGCAACCTAATCATTCAAATTTTGATCATGGACGCAGAGCAAAAAAAGCAGGATTTGATCGATTTTCTACAAACCATTCAGAGGCCGGACTATCCAAACCATGGCATCGACGAAGAGTCGAGCCTGGTCGAATCCGGACTGATCGATTCACTGGCGTTGCTGCAGATCGTTACCTATTTAGAGCAGACCTGTCGCATCGATTTTGCCGAGCGGGGCATTGATCCGGGCGATTTACGCTCGATTCGGTCGATTCTTGATTTGATCGCGCGCGAGTCGCAAACATGATCCCTTCGGTGCTCGCAAGCGCGTACCGCCAGATCGCACAGTTTCACGAAAATGAGCGTTTGATCGCTTGGCTCAGTGCGCAGCGCTGGGTTGTCGGGTTCACCCCGGAGCGGCGTCAGTTCGTGTTGTTCGTCGGTGCGATAGTCGCGGGTCTCGTCGGAACATTTTATCGCTACGATGCTAGGCGTGGTACTCGCGTGGTCGCAGCTTGGTTGGTTGCCGGGTCAGTTTTTATCATCTTATTGGCGATTGTCTATTCGCTATATCTGGTTGCGGTCCATTTCAAACGATTACCGCTGATCATTCGTGGCCGTCCGCAAATCTGTTTTCACCTTCTCTTTTGGCTCCTATTGCTGGCGATCTGGTCAGCGCCGGAAAATTCAGGATTATGGTGGCTGATGCTCTCGGGCGTTGCCCTATCATTGCCATACTTGATCTGGCGCTGCGGCTACATGCTGTTGTCCGGACAACGGGGCAAAGCCGCCGGCACAGGCTTTCGCGATCATCTATTCTATATTTGGCCGGTGTGGGACGGCACCAATACGCCGCCGGGGAAAGGCCATGACCACCTGTCGCGCTCGGTCGCGCAAACGCCGGAAGCTTACGCGCGCACTTTCTTGGGCGGCATCAAGCTGCTGCTTTTGGTCGCCCTCTGGACGTTCGTCATGCAGCTTATGGCTGGGTTGATTTATGGCGATCCCAAGAGCCCGTTAAAACCCTTGTTCCAAGGTCATAGCTTAGGATTGCCGCGCCTCAAACAGATTCTCGCCAGTGGTGCCGCTCTGCCCTTACCGGTCATCTGGTTCAGTCTTTATCTAGAATTGATCTGGGAAACGCTTTATATCGCCGCCAAAGGCCATGTGTGGATCGGTGTGTTACGGCTCTATGGCTTCAATGTTTTTCGCAATACCTATAAGCCATTGCTTGCCGAAACCGTCGTTGAGTTTTGGAACCGCTATTATTATTATTTCAAAGAGCTAATGATGGAGTTTTTTTTTCTGCCGACCTACGCGCGTTATTTTCGTAGTCACGCGCGGTTGCGAATTATCGTGGCCGTGTTCGCTGCCGCCTTCGTCGGCAACATGTACTATCATCTCTTGCAGGCAAAAGAGCCGCTCGTCGCGGCCGACTGGCACAAGCTCTGGTCGTTGCTCGGCGCGCGCTTGGTCTATTGTTTCCTGCTCGCCGGTGGCATCGCGATATCCATGCTGCGCCAGCAAAACCGACGCGGCAAGCCGGGAACGGCGGCAGTTCTGCGATCGGGCGGAGTCCACCGCCTAGGCCGCATCGCGTGTGTCTGGACTTTTTTCGCGGTGATTAATTTTTGGAATGTAATCGCCAATCTAACTCTGTCTGAACGGGCCCGTTTGTTTCTCACATTGTTCGGATTGTAGGCGGCTCGCAGTTATCGTTACTTCGATGTTCGAATTTCCGCGCACGATTTTTTCCATTGCTAGCTGCTTATTAGCGCTGCTAATTTTGTCGAGCTTTCGCCTGTGGCTCTATTGGGAGCGAAATTCGGATATCGCCGATTTGACGGCGCGGCAAAAGCTCAAACTCTTCTGGATTGGACTACGGTTGGACGGCGTGATCGTCAGTCGCGGTTGTTTACCGATGGTCCTCGCCGGGCTGTTTTTACCCGAGCCGCTATTCGCTGGCAATCAACCGCTGTGGTTTGCATATCTCGGGATATTTTACTTCGCGCTCTTTTTTGTTGAGCTTGCCGGGCTCTACTTCTTTCGCTACTACGATTTTCGGCCTAACTATCTGGTGTTCGAGCATGGCGCCGACCGCGAAGTTCTCAAGACCGTTATCAAGGCGTATCCAGTCGTGCGTATTGGTTTCCTGAGCGTTGCTGGCACGTGTCTCGCTTTGATTATCGTTCAAATGCTTTTGGAGATTTTCAACCCGGGCCAATTCAGCGAGCTGCTCTGGCTTTGGGACCGCGGCGCAACTTTCCTTTGGCTTTTGCTCACGGCTTTCGCCACCCGCGGCACCTTTGATCACCGGCCGCTCAATCCCAGTCTGGCGGCATTCAGCGCCAACCGGATCGCCAATGAAATCGCTTCGTGCGGACT
>JAERMN010000527.1 GCA_016844625.1 Deltaproteobacteria bacterium | reverse complement strand
GGGCAAACTACCGAAACGTTGACGCCTAACGGTTTGAGCTCGTGGTAGAGGCTTTCCGACCAGCCGTTGATGGCGAATTTTGACGCGCAGTAACCGGCCATATTGAGCGTGCCGATCTTGCCGGCGCCCGAGGAGATATTAACGATATGGCCCGAGCCCCTGGCGATCATCGCCGGCAGGACCTCGTGGGTGCAATAGACCGCGCCGAGATAATTCGTCCGCATGATTGCTTCGATAGTTTCCACGGATGTATCGACGAAGGGTTTTCGCATACCGATGCCGGCGTTGTTAATCAAGATATCGATCCTGCCGAAGTCAGTGAGCACTTTTTTCATCATGCCGTGAACTTGCTCGGCGTCGCCAATGTCGCACGCGATCATGAGCGACTTGGGACTGGTCTTTCGAACTTCTTTTAAGGCTTCGACTAACCGCTCGCGCGACCGGCCGCAGCCGACGACGATGGCGCCGCGGGCGGCGAGATCGATGGCGAGCTGTTTGCCGATACCATCGGACGCGCCGGTGATGAAAATGACTCTGTCGGTGAAATCCATAGAGCTACTGAAAAACAATTATTGCGCCAAGCAACCAGCGAAACAAATCCAAAATCCGAATATCGAAAGATGCCCCGCGGACCGAAACAAACTCAGAGACAAATAAAACTTAAATTGGGAAAATCCAAAACACCGAATCCGAAGGAAGCTTGTTTTGAATTTACATATTTTGGTCATTTGAAATTGTTTCGGATTTCGGATTTCGATATTCAGATTTTCCGACCTTTGCGTACTTTGCGCGAGTATTCTTCGTCCGGATTGCTCGATGGTTTAGAGCGGCATGCAGGCCTGCAGGGCTTCGGGCAGATTCGGGAAGTCGAACGTGAATCCTAATCTTTGCGCCGTCGCGGGTATAACGCGTTGACCGGTGAGCAGCATCTCCGCCATGTCGCCTAGGCCAAGTCGTAGAGCGAACCCCGGCACCGGTACCCAGCAGGGCCGGCGCAGCACTCGGCCAAGAGCTTGACTGAACTCTTTGTTGCGCACCGGGTTGGGTGCGGTGGCGTTGATCGGGCCGCTGGCCTGCTGGTTTTCCATGACGTGAAGTATCAAGCGCGCTTGATCTTCCAAATGGATCCACGACATCCACTGTTTGCCCGAGCCGATCGGACCGCCGAGAAAATATTTAAAGGGCTCGACCATCTTCATCAACGCGCCGCCGCCGTGGCCGAGCACGATGCCGGTGCGCAGCCGGACAACGCGCATGCCGAGCGCTTCGGCTTTCTTGGCTTCCTCTTCCCAGTCGCGGCAGAGTTGGCTGAGAAAATCATCTCCCGGCGGCTCGTCTTCGCTAATCTCTTCGTCGTCGCGCGCGCCGTAATAACCGATCGCCGAGGCGTTGATGAGGAACTTTGGTTTATGTTTTGCCTTGGCGCAGGCCTGGACCAGACTTTGAGTGGCGGCGACGCGGCTTTTGATGAGCAGCTGGCGCTGCGTATGGCTCCATTTCTTTTCTGCGATCGGTTCGCCGGCGAGATTGATGACGCCGTCGGCACCGTCTAATTCAACGTCCCACTGGCGCAGCACGCCGGGCGTCCAGTGTTGCCAGCGTTTGACCCCGCTGCTGGCGTCGCGCGGCGAGCCGCGGGTGAACAACGTCAAGGTATGGCCTTGCTCCAATAGCCGTGGGCAAAGGGCGCTGCCGATGAAGCCCGATGCGCCGGTGACGACCAATCTCATGGTGCGTTATTCTCCAGTCCCGATGGCGGAAACGTCCGTGTCTGAACCATGAAACATTTTCCCCGGCGCGGAGTCAAGGTAAACCGAGGCAAAGCTCGGTGCCGACAATCGTCCTTGTTATTAACACAGAACCGAATAGAATAAGCGCAACTTTTTTCCTAGAAAGTCTGAGCATGACCGCTGAGTTTTCTGCCGAAGAACAAAAACACCTGAGCGCTTATTTTACCAATTTCGATCGCTCGGTTTTTGGCCTTAAGTTGCCCCAGGAAGTCGCCGGCGCGCTCTTTTCCCGTTACAGCCGGTCGGCGAAAAGTTTGCGTCATACCTTCCTCGACGAGTTTCTCGGCGATGCCGAGCTCGGCTTGCACGAACTCCTCGGCGGACAAACCACGGTCCGCGATGACAGCGCGGCGCTCAAAAAAGCGCGGGCGTTCTTCGAGCGTGTGTTAGTCGGCTACGGCGATGATTCCGTCGCGCAGCTGGGCGGTGCGCATCTCGCCTGCGAGAACATTTCCAACGTCGCGGCGAAATTATTAGAAGACGCGCGCATCGGCATCGCACCGCTGGAGAAATCGACGCGCTACGTGCGCTTCGATCAAAAAGATTCGGCCGGCAACTATCTCTTCTACCGTGAGCCCAAGATCATGGCGTCGCGCCACCGGGATAATTATCTCGACACGATGAATCTGCTGTTCGAGACTTATTCCAAGCAGATGGAACCGATGCTCGACCATGTATCCAGATCGCTGCCGATCGAGCAGCTTGAAGTGCGCGATCCGGTTTCGGGTAGAGGTTTGAGTTACAGTGATGCGGCAAAAGACCAGCGCTTACGCCGCTGGGCTGAGACCGCATACCGCGCCACAGTGCGCGCGCACGCGTGTGATGTGCTGCGCAGTTATCTACCAGCGGCGACGTTGACGAACGTGGGCATATTCGGCGTTGGCCAGGCGTTCGAATATTTGGTGTCCAAATTCTATTCGCATGAGCTGAGCGAGATCAAGGAATTGGCCGGCGCGATGCACGCCGAGCTGAATCAACTGATTCCTTCCTTCGTCAAGCGGGCGCAGTTAAATGATTATCTAGTGAGCGCGACCGCCGCGGCGAAGACGCTGGCCGCTCATTTCGCCGCAGCGCCTCCGGTTGCCACCGAAGAGCCAGTGCTGTTGATCGATTACGATTCGCCAGCGGAAGAGAAGATCATCGCGGCGGTTCTTTACGTCCATGCGCGCCAACCCCTCGAACAATTGCGCAAGGTGGCCGCGGCGATGAGCACCGAGCAGCGGCGGCAGATTCTCTCGGAAACTTTCGCTAAACGGCGCCACCGGCGCGACAAACTCAGCCGTGCATTTGAGAACGTTTACTACACTTTCGACATTCTCGGAAATCTCGGCCTGTACCGCGACTTGCAGCGCCACCGCATTCTCACCCAAGAGCGC
>JAERMN010000526.1 GCA_016844625.1 Deltaproteobacteria bacterium | reverse complement strand
GTGGCCGTAGATCGAGCTGATCTCGCCGGCGACGTAGAGGCGCGGGGTCGGTTGTTTCATCGGGTCGAGCACGCGCTGTTTCACGTCGCGTTCGGGGCCGCTTTGGGTGTTATTGACGATGGGCCACGCTTCCATTACGTAAAACGGCCCGTCTTGATCGGCATCATGGTTTTCGGCGGGCGTTTGAATATACGGGACGGTGTAGACTAGCAGGACCAATATTGTGTTTCTGGCAAGGAGTCACGACTCCTGTTTACGCAAGGCCACCGAATCAACAGAGTGACCAAGCACACATGGATACATCGCAAAAATGGCCGCTGACATTAAACGAAGCCACTTCGCGGGCGGGGATTTAACCCCGCCGCCAATTGAAATAATTGCAAAGGGAATGCTCGCCCCCCTTTGGAAACCCCATAATTTTGTGCCCGCCTCAAGAGGCGGGGTTAATATAGAATGTATTTGGTATCGCTCTCTATATCAGTCCTCCTGTTGTTGCGCGCCCACATACTCGCGAGAAAGGGGAAACGTACTGGGCTAAATTACGCTCCAGCATACTGGTTGTTCATTTCGGATTTGGTTATTGATATTTCTCGTCGTCTTAAACTTATTCCCCGGTCGAGTCGAAATTTGCATTGGTGGGTGGTGGTTTGGATATGATAGTCGGCGTCGTGTTGATGCAGCGGTAGCGCAAAAAGATCAAGAAGAACGGGTGAGCAGGATGTGCAGCCGGAACAGCCCAGCAGTTATCTAGAGATCGGCGAGGCCGGACAGGGAGGTGTTGTCGCAAATTAACTCGATTGAATTAGAAAGCGAGGCCAAGTTCCTTTACCAGCCACGTTCGCCGGCGAGTAATAAGCGCCTATCAAATAGCAAATCATCATGAGGGCATGATACAGGGAACCGTTTGCCGGCTATGGCGGCGATAAATGCGGAAGTCTGAATCGGTGGTAAGAATGAGCGAGTCCGGAAAGGTTTCGCTCATGCGTACGAGGCAGGCGTCGGCGAGGCTCATGGGTACGTTTGAATATTTCTGCAGGAGCTTGAGAACTGATTCTACATCGTTGTCCAGGTCAAAAGCCGCGATCAGAGCGCGGCGGCGAAGCAGTGTGATCAGTGCTGGTGCCCCGCGCGTACCGAGAAGGTGGAATGCTTCAGACAGGACGGCTTCGCAGGTGCGCCAGGTTGGAACGTGGTCGGCCGCTAACGTCTTCGCCCACTGGTGGTGGGAGTCGCGGCGGCTTATCAATGCGACTAAAAAGCCCGCGTCAGCGAGCACGTTTTTGGCCATAGCCCGTGGCTTTCAGATATCGCTTTTTTCGTGCGCTCAGGTTGGCGGGCAAGCCGTCTACTGAGCCGATAAGATCGGCAATGGCATCGAGCGGGGCGGACTGACGCCTCGTAGGTTGCGAGGCGCGCTGCAAACGCTGGCGAACTATGTCGGACTTCGAACACTTACGTCCACGCGACTCGGCTTCGATCTCGGCGGCCAGCGGCTCCGGCAAACGTACCGTTAAAGATTTCATAGGTTCAGTGTATTACGCTGCCGGCAGGTGTGCAAGACGGTATTAGACGTAGCCCGAACCTGTCGCGGAACCGTCCGCTAGAACCTGACTTTAAGTGGCAGCAAACGCACTGAATGCCCGCGTGCGTGGGCCTGACGCATTGCGCGCGATTGTTTCCAAAAGAAACCTAGCTCCACCGCTGTTCCGCCGCGGCGTTCTGCCCGGCGATTTTGCCGGCGACGAAGCACTCGGTGATGTTTCCCGCTTCCATGTAAAGGTGGCCGTAGATCGAGCTGATCTCGCCGGCGACGTAGAGGCGCGGGATCGGTTGTTTCATCGGGTCGAGCACGCGCTGTTTCACGTCGTGTTCGGGGCCGCCTTGGGTGTTGTTGACGATGGGCCACGCTTCCATGACGTAAAACGGCCCGGTCTTGATCGGCATCATGGTTTTCGGCGGGCGCTTGTGATCGCCGTCTTGGCCCGTTTCGCATAGCTCATTCCAACGCTCGACCGTGGCTCTGAGCACATTCGGATTGACGTCGATTTGCGCGGCGATGTCTTCCAGCGAGTTACCTTTCTTGATCCAGCCCCTTTCGATCTCGGCCAGGTTGTCCGCGCTCCAACTGGCGTCATAGCGCTCATCGTTGACGATGGGAATGCCGACGGGCCCGAGCTTGCGCCCTTCTTCGTCGAAGATCAGATAGCAGGGGATGCGCGGGTAGTCTTGAATATCGGCGTCGTAATATTCCAGTGACCGCGTGCCGGTGTCTTGCGGTGCCGGCGGGTACTCGTCCATGAAGCGCTTGCCAAACTTGTCGACACCTATCCAAATCATTTTGCGATTCTCGTTCCGCGGCCCCGCCCAAACATGGCGGATGGCAAAGGGGAGTTCGGGAAACTTGAAGCCGTAGCCACCGTGAAAATGCCACATATGCCAGAGCGATGCTCCAGCTTTCTGCGCCATCTTGAGGCCGTCGCCAGTGTTGCCGAGATAAACGGGATAAACCGGCTGAGCTTCGAAATATTGCAGCTTCATCGCGTCGTCATTTTCGTAACCGCCGCAGGCGAGGATCACGCCTTTGCGCGCTTTGATGTTGATCGATTTGCCGTCCTGCTCGGCTTTGAGACCGAGAATTGTTCCGTCCGCACCGGTGATCAATTCTTTCGCTGGCGTCGAAAGCAGCACTTCGATGTTGCGCGTGTTGACGTTGTCATAAACCACTTTGAACAAGCGCGCGCCGCCGCGTAGTCCTTTGGCCCAGGGGAATTCGCTGTAGGCTTGAAAGTCTTTGAGCTTGATCGAGTCGATATCGTTGGTGCCGGGAAACGGGTAGGTGCCGTGACCGCGAGTTTCCGTTTTGGTCGGCTCGGTGCCGCTGACTTTAGCAAGCTCGGTCAGCCAATCGATCATGCCGACCATCTCTTCAGCCATCTTGCGCAAAATGTCGTCCGGCGTGGTGCCGTTGCAGGTGCGCTGCAAATATTGAAACGCGCCTTCGGCGTTATGCGCGAAGGCGACGCCGCCGCCGGACAGGATCGAAATGCCGCCGGGGTGAGGCATCTTTTCGATCAGCAAAACTTTCGCGCCGGCGTCATGCGCGGTGATCGCCGAAATGCCGCCCGCCGCGCCAAAGCCGACGACGACAACGTCGACTTCTTTGTCCCA
>JAERMN010000093.1:4480-13543 GCA_016844625.1 Deltaproteobacteria bacterium | reverse complement strand
AACGAACCGACCATCGGCGGCGAAGCGCAACTTCCCTTCGGCGGCACCAAAGCGACCGGCGTCGGCGAACGGGAGATGGCGGTCGAAGGTCTGAACTTTTTTACCGAACTAAAAACCGTCTTTATCAACTATTCCGGCAAGGCCGAACGGTTGATGATTCGGTGATACAAAAGTCGAATTAAAGGGGTCGGGAGTCTTTTTCAAGATCGTTTCGGACGACCGCGCGAATTCATTGTCGATTCAAGCCCAAGCTGTTTCGCGATCGCGATCACCCAATCTTCTCGACCAAACGGTCGCCCTCGCTGAGCACTTGAGCGTAGGTCATCCAACTCCGATGCTCGATCCGGCTCGTTGACCCATTCAATCCAGTTTTGCGGCCGCTCCATCGGCCACGGACTCAAAAACTCAGCAAGCTTCGCGTCCTGTCGTGCAATCCGAAAGACACTAGACCACCGCCACTCTTCGGCTCGCTCGACTAACTTGGCCCGTAGAGCATTGCGTTCGACATATCTCGCCACTGTAAGAAAATGCGCGTCAGTTTGAACTGGAAACGATTTAAACCGTCCTTGATAAACCGGACCAGTTCCAGATGAGTGCCGGTGAGCATGCCAGCGCTGCGTGTGCGTTACCGTGATCCAGCGCATAACCTCGGATAGTTCTCCGTCTGTGTGCGGCCACAATAAAAGATGCCAATGGTTCGGCATCAAACAATAAGCCGCGATGCGGATGCCAGTGCGGTGATGGGCTTCAGCAAGAATTTTTTCAAACGCAGAAAAATCGGCAGGCTTATCGAATAACTCTAACCGGCCCACGCGCCGGTTTAGGACGTGGTAGGCGATTCCACCGGTTGAAAGACGAGGACGACGCGGCATTTAAACATTGCATCTATCGCATGGCAGGCTTACTCGTCAAGAAAAGACTCCCGACCCCTTTTCTGCCTGTAATCGAAGATACAAAAAAAAGGGCGCAGCATGCTGCGCCCCTACCAGTCCCAACTCTTTTTTGCGTTCTATGCGTTCTTTGCGGCTAATCTTTCTTCGCTTCTTCCACCGGCGCCGCGCCCTGCCAGTGGCCGACATCGACGATGATGCCTTCGGGGCCGCGATACTTGTCTTCATAGTAAGCCGTGCCGAGGTTGACCGCGCCGGATTTTTCCGCGCCGGCGGCTTCTAACAACTTAAACTGCTCCTGGTCGTTGTCCGTGGAAAAGCCGATGTGGTCAATGCCAGCCTTCCCGCCAAGACCGGCGGCGAGCGGCAGAACCGTGATATTGACCGAGCCATCGCTCAGATCGATGGCGTTGTTCTTGCGTTTTTGAATCATCGTCATGCCCATCGCGTCGACGAAAAACTTCGCCATCGCGTCCACGTCCACAGCCCGATAAGCGATATGTCTAATTTTAGCCATCTTGTCCTCCTAATCGCTATCAAACGCTTTTAATTCCCGACTTCCTGGGCGCCTCCGAAAATTCGCAACCCGGAACGCGAAACCCGAAACGGCGCGGCGCGAACGCGCCGCGCTATCCTCCGTAAAAAACCTTATCGCCCAGATCGCGCATGGCGAGAATCGCGTCGTCAGGCCGGCCCGACGGCGCCACCGCGACGCCGGCATCCTTCACTTCACCGACGAAGATCGAGTGGTCGCCCATCTCGACCGTATTCACCAGCGCGCACTCGACATAGGCTGGCGCGTTCGACAAAATCGGCGCACCAAGCGAACCCGTGCGAAACGGCTCGCCGCCGATGGAGTTACCTTCCCGTTCGAGCGGCTTAAAGAAAGTGAACGCTTGGCCCTTGTGATCTTTGCCCAGCATGTTGAGCGCAAACGTCTTGCTCTCTTTGATGATCGCGTGGGCGCCGGAATCGGCCTTGACGCCAACAACGACTAGGGGCGGTTGAAACGCCGTCTGCGTCACCCAGTTAACCGTCGAAGCAGCAACCTTGCCGTCTTTTCCTTCAGCGGTAAGAACGTATATTCCGTACGGAATCATCCGTAGCGCAGTTTTCTTAGCATCGGCATCCATGTGAAACTTTCCTTTCGTCTATGAATCGAATCACCCAAAGCGCGAGCTGATTCTATGAGAGCTGTAGTGAATCTGCAAGCCACAGCGCGCGAATCGCTTATACTTCGCCTACGACAAGCGAAACGCCACCGTTGCGAAAACAATGCCGTTGACTTCGAATTCGCCCACCTCCGTCATGCCGAGTCCCGCGACATGCGCCTGCACCGAGTGCGGATTGTTGCGCGCGATCAGCGCGACGCCGACCTCGAACTTGCCGGCTAATTCTCTTTTTTGCGCTTCGTAGAGACCGCGCAGCAGACCTTTGCGCCGGTAGGCGCGATCGATACACACCGGCCCATATGCGTAGGTGTTGTAGCGGCTCAGCAACTTGCCTTCGAACCACATGCGATCGTAGGACTCGATCATCTTGGCGACCACTGGGGAGCCGTGATTGAAGTCGTTGCGAAAGGCGCAGAGAAATCCAGCCAGCACGCCATCGACGATGGCGACTGTGGTCCCCAAGTCTTCGGCCATCGCCGCGGTCTGCTCCAGCGTGAATACTGCGGACAGAAATCCGTCTTTCCGTTGGTCTTCGGAAAGATTGGCAATAAAGTTTGCGGAATTCAGCTGAACGATCGTCGAGTAATCGTGAGAAAGCGCCTGCCGATATTCAACTGCGGCAGTAGTCATTGAAATTCCTTCTGCGCACGTATTAGCTCGGACCAGGCCAGCCCGGCGATTGCGACGAGCGCCCCTTGCCCGCGGCACTCTTAAACATTTCTGCCAAGAAGCCGCCAAGCGCGCCGGCGGGAATCGCCGCGGCGAAGGAGAGCGCCATGAACCATTCAGGAGTTTGACTTTCGGCCCCGCCGGTCAACAGTAATCCGAGCAGGATCGAACCGATGCCGACCAGTGCGCCATGTTTCATCTCCAAGGCACCGGCCTTGTAGGCGGCGTAAAAACCGCCGATCAAGGTTCCTAACGAACCGAGCAGCAAGCTCGCCATCAGGCCGTCGCTGGAAGCCCAATATTCGGCAAACGCGTTATCTTCGCCGACACCTTTACCCGCGAGGTTCTTAGCTACGACGAAAGAATAGTACGCCGTTGTCAGCGCCATGGTCGCGAGGGTATCGACGATCACGCCCATGACGATGGGGCGAAATTGGATGCCGGTGAAAAAGCCCGTGGGCTCAATCGGCGCCGGCGGCGAATTGGTTTGTTTAGGATCGTATTGCATGGATTCGGTTAGCTTCCTTTAGCTTGCTCTCTTGGTTAAACTCATTGCCGGTCGCACCGATCTTACTGATTAGGAGCAACCATGTATCACCCTTCTCGTCAGTTAAGATTCTCAAGCCGGATGTCCCGCCCAAACGGCACAGGAATTTCTAGCAACTCCTGAGCGCCTGGCTCAGGCTACGCCTTCTTCCAGCGTGGCACCTTGTTGCGGTTGGGGATACCGTCGCCGAGCAGCGTACGACCGCCGTACGGAAAGTTTTTTGGCGCCACCGCCCCTATAATCATAAAAACCACGTCTCTTTTAGAATAAACACAGCCTTGTCAATTCCGCCGGCGCGGTTGACTTGCCCCCGACTATGAGGAAAATAACTTTTCACAGGGGCGAAAGGCAACTCATTAGCAAGAATGTTTAATCGCTACGACTACGAAGCCAAATTTTATCCGGCCTTGAGCCGTCTGCCACTCGACCTGCGCCGCAAGCTCGACGTGACAGGAATCAAGATCACGCTCAAAGAATGGCTCGCATTCAGCATGGCAGAGCGGGCGGTTTTGTGCCACCTGCCCTGCGACGGTGATGACGAGAAGCAAGTTTTCGTACTCTACCTCGATTTCCTCTCAACGAAATATTTGGCCAAACCCACACAAAAAGCCGCGGCCCTGAGCGACGATCCGTGGCGCGACTCGGCCGTGCCTGACGCCGTCGTGCAGAGAAGTAAGTCGCTGCGCGAGCCCGTCACGCTGAACGAATGGCGCCGCTGGAAATCGCACCACCGCTATGGTCTATACAAGACAGCGGTCTCGAAGAATCAACCTGAGGCGTTCGAGCAAGTCTTGCGCCAGTTGCGCAAACTTGCAAGCTGACCGCTGCCTAATTCAATGAAAGCCAACGACACCTTGCTCTCGCGCGTCGTCCCATTTGGTCTGATCGGCCAGACCAAGCCACGGCATTATCGCGAGATGCTCAGCGTCCTGTGGGAAAACCGCAAGGAGATTCCCTACGCGTGGAACGTGCTCAGCCACGGCGTGTGCGACGGCTGCTCGCTCGGTCTCTACGGCTTGCACGACAACGTGCTCGACGGTGTGCATCTGTGCATGACCCGGCTCAAGTTACTCAAGCTCAATACCATGCCGGCCCTCGACATAACGCGCATGAGCGATGTGGCGGGCTTACGGCAATTAGGACCGGAACAGCTCTGTTCGATCGGCCGCCTGCCCTACCCGATGATTCGCCGCAGCGGCGAACGCGGCTTTACACGCATCCCCTGGGACGACGCGCTTAATGTCGTCGGCAAATCGATCCACGACACTGCGCCCCATGAGATGGCGTTTATTGCCACCTCGCGTGGACTCACGAATGAAGTCTATTACGTCATTCAGAAGCTCGCCCGCGTGCTCGGCACCAACAACGTCGATCTCTGCTCGCGCCTATGCCACGCCGCCAGCGTCTCCGGCTTGAAAGCGACGCTCGGCGTCGGCGCGCCGACCTGTTCGCTGTCGGATTTTATCGGCACGGATTTGTTGATCCTATTCGGCACCGATCTCGCCAATAATCAGCCGGTGGCGACCAAGTACATGCACTTCGCCAAAAATGCCGGTACGCGTATCATCGTCGTCAATCCAATGCGCGAGTACGGCTTGGAACGCCACTGGTTGCCGTCGATGGCGAGCAGCGCGTGGTTCGGCACCAAATTAATGGACGAGTTTTTTCAAGTCCGCGTCGGCGGCGATATCGCCTTTATCAACGGTGTGCTGAAAGAGCTGATCGAATCGAAACGAATCGATCAAGCTTACATCGACAAACACACCGCAGGCTTCGCTGAGCTCAAAGCAGCACTCGAACAACAAAGCTGGAAAATATTAGAAGCGCGCTCCGGCATACCGCGCGGCCAGATGCAGCGCTTCGCCGATCTGTACAGCCAAGCGCGCACGGCTGTTCTAGTTTACAGCATGAGGTTCACGCAGCATGAGTTTGGCGTCGACAATGTGAAAGCGATCGCCAACCTCGCGCTATCGCGTGGCATGCTCGGCAGGGAAAAATGCGGCATCATGGCGATCCGCGGCCACAGCGGCGTCCAAGGCGGCGGCGAATGCGGCTCAGAGCCGGATAAATTTCCTGGCGGTTTTGCCGTCAACGACGACAACGCGCGGCGTTTTTCCAATCTCTGGTATCACCCGGTGCCGTCCAATCCCGGCCTCAAAGTAGCGCAGATGATCGAAGCCGCGCACGGCGGCGAGATTAAGTTTTTATATTCGATCGGTGCCAATCTTTACGAAACCATGGCCGATCCGGAGTTCGTCGCGACCGCCCTCGGCAAAGTGCGCGTGCGCGTGCACCAGGACATCGTGCTCAATACTTCAATGTTGCTCGACGCCGAAGAAGCGGTAGTTTTGCTGCCGGGCCAAACCCGCTACGAGCAACGCAGCGGCGGCACTTCAACGAGTACCGAGAGAAGAATTCGCTTCACCCCGGAAATCGTCGGCCACCCAATCGGTGAGACTAGGCCCGAGTGGGAAATCCCCGTGCAGATCGGCCGCAGATCGATGCCCAACGGCGACAAGTTGTTTCCGTTCGACGATACCCAAAGCATTCGCGATGAAATGGGCCGAGTCATGCCGATCTATCAGGGCATCGAAAAATTGCAAAAAGAAGGCGACCAACTCCAATGGGGCGGCCCGTTTCTGTTTAAAGACGGCTTTGCCAACATGCCCGACAACCGTGCGCGCTTTACCGCGCTCGATCCGCCGGACCGTCGGGCTGCCGAAGGCAAATTCTATCTCACCACAAGGCGCGGCAAACAGTTCAACAGCATGACCTTCGACAGCACGGACCGGCTAATGGAAACGGATCGCCGCGACATCATTTTCATGGCGCCGGAAGACGCCAAGAAGCTTGAACTGGAAGATGGCAGCGAAGTGATCGTGAGATCAGACACCGGCAAAATGAAATGCCGAATTCAAATCGCTCCGGTCAAATCCGGCACACTGCAAGCCTACTGGCCCCAAGCCAATGTGCTAATTTCACCAGGCGCCGACCCAGTTTCCGGCGAGCCGGATTACAACGCCGAAGTTTGGATTGAGAAACCGTAGGCGTCATGACCTCGCTTTTTGTCTTCCTCGCGATGGCCGCCACAGCCGCTCTTGTCGGCACTCAGTTCGGCCCTGGCCCTTGGTACGTCGCGTTACAGAAACCTGAGTGGACACCGCCAAATTGGCTTTTCGCTCCAGTGTGGACGGTGTTGTATATGGGTATCGCTGTTGCCGGTTGGTCTGTCTGGCGCTCGAAGAGCGTTGCTGTTGCTAAACCAATCGTTCTTTGGACACTGCAGCTTATTTTGAATGGAATGTGGTCCTGGCTATTCTTTGGTCTGCACCGCCCAGATATCGCGTTTGTCGACATAATCGCGTTGCTGGTTACGATCTGCTGCTTTATCGCGAGTGCCCGCAAAGTTAGCCGCGCTGCCGCGTGGATGTTCGTTCCATATGCACTCTGGGTCGCCTTTGCCTCGGCATTGAACTTTGCAATTTGGCGGCTCAATCAGATAATTTCCAACTGAGGTCAAGCAGCCCAAAGCCCACAGGGACCAATTATGACTGACATGCTTTTTCCACGTTTCTCAGATAGCGAATACGCGCGGCGCGACAGCGCCATTCGCGAAACGATGAAAAAAGACAACGTCGAAGCGATTCTCGTCGCCGGCGCGCGCGGTTCGTCGGAAGTGGCTTATCTATCGAACTACCAGGCGCAATCGCCCTGCTGGTTGTTCTTGCCGCGAGAAGGCGAGGCCGCTGTCTTCATTCACTTTTATAACCACCAACCCTGCGCCAAAGCGCAGTCGATCATCGACGACGTGCGCTGGTACGGGCCGACGCCTATGCCGACGCTGGTGGACGAGATTCGCAAGCGCGGGCTGAGCAAGAGCAAAGTCGGTCTGGTCAGCATGCGCGCCATGTCCTACGGCCACGTTACTGAATTGCAGCGCCAATTTCCCGAAGCAGAGTTCGTCGAGTTCGGCCCGCAGTTTGGCTGCATTCGCCGCGTGCGCAGCGAAGACGAGTTAGCCTATCTGCGCAAGAGCGGCTATCTCACCGATCTCGCCTGTGAGGCGCTGGAACACAACTTACGTCCGGGGCTGACGGAACAAGATGTTCTCTCGATCGTCTACAACGCCTATCTGAAAAACGGTGGCGATCCCGGCATTCACTTCATCGCGACGACGAACATGGATAACCCTGACCGCTTCGTGCCGTGGCAGCGCCAGACTTCGCGCGTGCTCGAAAAAGGCAGCGTCGTCATAACGGAACTAACCGTTAGCTATTGGGGCTACTCGACGCAAATCCATCGGCCATTTGCCATCGGCAAAGAGCCTTCACCGACTTACCGCAAACTGTTCGATGCCGCCTACCAATGCTACGAGAGCGTCCGCCAGATTTGTAAACCCGGCACCACCAGCGCACAGATCATCGCCGCAACTTCCGCCATCGAAGACAACGGCTTCACCAGTTACGACAGCGTCTTTCACGGCGAAGCCGGCAAATCTCCCGAACTTGGCACGAAGTCAGCAGCTCACCCTGTGGAAAAGTGGACGCTCGAAGAAAACATGGTTCACGTCATCCAACCCAACCCGATCACCAAAGATTTCAAAGCGGGTTTGCAGCTCGGTGCCGCAGTAGTCGTGAAACCAAACGGCGGCGAGGTATTACACAATTACCCCTTCAAGTTTCCCGTGTGCGGTTAGACCAAGGTGCCGCGACGATCATGGAGCCCTGCCCCATCAAAATGCTTGCCTTCGACGTCTTCGGCACGGTCGTCGATTGGCGGTCGAGTGTGATTGCCGAAGGCGAGGAACTTGGCAAAACAAAAAGCATCAACATCGATTGGGCTGCCTTTGCCGACGCCTGGCGAGCAATTTATCGGCCGTACATGGACAAAGTACAGAACGGGGAATTACGCTGGACTAAGCTCGACGACCTGCATCGCATGATGCTGGCTGAGACGCTGAAGAAATTCGACATCCAAACACTCAGTGACGACGAGAAGGAACACTTCAATCGCGTCTGGCATCGGCTCAAACCCTGGCCGGATTCCGTACCTGGGCTGCAACGGCTGAAGTCACGCTTCGTCATTACGACGTTATCCAACGGCAATGTTTCACTATTAACCAACATGGCTAAGCATGCCGGTCTGCCCTGGGATTGCATCTTGTCGGCCGAGAACGTACATCGCTACAAACCCGCTCCCGAAGTCTATTTATTGGCGCCCCAACTCTTCGATCTCAAACCCGAGCAAGTCATGATGGTCGCCACCCACGAGCACGATCTAAAAGCCGCGCGCAAACACGGCCTCCGCACCGCGTTCGTCCATCGTCCGCTGGAGCATGGACCGGGAAAAAAATCTGAAATTGCACCAACCGAACCATACGATTTTGTCGCCAAGGATTTTTGCGATCTCGCTCAGCAACTGGGGACATAACCCATGGCCGAAACCCCAACTTCTCCTAACTCCTCGAGGCCCGCCAGCCGCCGCATCCGTTCGATCGTGCGCAAGGCGGAAGTCGGCGGACGCGCGCAATTCGACCAAGAAGCGGTCAAGGATCTATTTTTCATCGTCGTACTGCCCTTACTTGCGCTCGTCGCCGCGTTTTGGTTTGCTGCGCGCTTCATCAAACCGGCACCGCCCGACACTTTCGTGATGACCACCGGCGCGGACGGCGGCGCGTATCATCTTTTTGCTCAACGCTACCGCGCCATTCTAGCCCGCGAGAAGATTGACCTCGCGCTCAAACCCTCGGCGGGCTCGCTGGAGAACTTGCAGCGCTTGCAAGATA
>JAERMN010000093.1:0-4449 GCA_016844625.1 Deltaproteobacteria bacterium | reverse complement strand
TTTCGAGATCGACAAGCTGAGCCAACTGACGGGCAAGCGCGTTGCCGTCGGCGCGGAAGGGAGCGGCACGCGCGCGCTGGCTTTGCAGCTTCTCCGGGCAAGCGGTGTCGATAACGCATCAGCGGATCTGTTACCGCTCGGCGCCAACGACGCGGTCAAAGATCTCATCGACGGCAGCATCGACGCCGCCCTGCTGGTCGCCTCCCCCGATGCGCCGACCATACAAACATTGGCCAAGGATAAAGAAGTTAAGCTGGCGAGTCTCGCGCAAGCCGAAGCATTCACGCGCCGTTTCCCATTTCTCACGGCGATACAATTGCCGCGTGGCGCCATTGATCTGGCCGCCGATCTACCGTCGCGCGACGTTACGTTACTCACGACTACTGCCAATCTGGTCGTGAAAGAAGGCTTTCATCCGGCGCTGGGATTCCTGCTTTTACAGGCGGCCACCGAAGTTCATGGACGTGCCGGCGTGCTGCAAAAACCCGGTGAGTTTCCCGCCGCGAAAGAATCGGAATTCATCATCGCCGACGAGGCCAAGCGCTTTTACAAAAGCGGCACGCCGTTTTTGCAGCGTTACCTGCCTTTCTGGCTGGCCAACCTGATCGAGCGGATCGCGGTGCTATTACTGCCGTTCATCGCCGTGCTACTGCCGCTATTCAAGATTCTTCCGCTGCTAATCCAGTGGCGCAACAAATCTCGCGTGTTCATATGGTACGGCGAGCTCAAGTCGATAGAACAACAGGTCGCCGCCAATCCCGACCGCGCGCAGTTCGACAGTTACCTCGACCGTCTCGACGAGATCGAAGAGGGTGTCAATCACACTCGGGTTAGTGCCAATTATTCCGACTACGTCTACAACCTGCGCGCCCATATCGAGCTGGTGCGGAACCGGCTGCATAGAATCGAAGAGCAGAGCCCAAATCCATAGCCTCGGCGTCAAATTCAAATTGCCGGAAAGAATGAAAAGACAAGACCTATGAAACTCTATTTCCACCCAGCCTCGACAACTTGCCGGCCGATCATGCTTCTGGCAGCGGCGGAAAATATCGACATCGACTATCAGCTGGTCGATCTATTCGCCGGCGACAATCTGAAGCCGGAATTTCTCACGATCAATCCCAACGGCGCCGTGCCGCTGCTCGAAGACGGCGAGTTGCGTCTCGCCGAGAGCTCAGCCATTCTCAAGTATCTGGCGGAGAAGTTTCGCGCTTCGAGTTATCCCGTCGATCCGCGCGCCCGGGCGCGGGCCCACGAGCGCATGGACTGGTTTAATACCGGGCTTTATCGAGATCTCGGCTACGGGCTGATCTATCCGCAGGTCATCGAGACTTATCGTAAAGGCGACGATCAAGCGCAACGCGCGCACTTAGCATGGAGCCGCGACAAGGCGAAGCATTGGCTGGAGATTCTCGACCGCCATCACATCGGCCCGACGAATAATTTCCTCTGCGGCGCCGAGCTGACGCTCGCTGACTTCATGGGCGCGTGTTATGTCACTCTCGGCGATGTGATTCGTCTCGACTATTCCGCTTATCCCAACATCACGCGCTGGCTTACGAACATGAAAGCCCTGCCCTATTGGGACAAAACCAACGAACCGTTTTACACTTACTTCGTCGCGCCGTTTAAAGACGCGCCATTCGAAGGGCTGTAGATTGAGGGTTTTTCTGGCTTCCGTATGAATCACCGCGGAGGCGCGAAGGACGCGGAGTAAAGAGTCTTTGATTAGAAAATACCCCGAACTCTGGGAACTCTGTGCCTCTGCGGTGAATATGTCTTCACAGGAAACCCAGACGAGCGAGATTGAGAGGAGAATCAAGCGATGATCAAAGGACTGCATCACAGCGCCTATCGCTGCCGCGACTCGGAAGAGACGCGCAAGTTTTACCAAGACTTTCTCGGCTTGAAACTGGTCGGCACGCTCGACATCAAGGACACCCAGAGCGCGCGTAAAAACAGCGTGCTCCATACCTTTTATCAAATGGACGACGGCTCCTGCCTGGCCTTCTTCGAGGCCCCGGACATGCCGTTCGACTTCAAAGCGCAGCATGATTTCGATTTGCACATCGCCCTCGAAGTCGACGAGCCGACTTTACATTCGATGTTCGCCAAGGGTAAAGAACAAGGCATCCACACCCGCGGTATCGCCGACCACGGCATGGTCCATTCGATCTATTTTCGTGACCCCAACGGCTACGTCATCGAGCTCACTGCAAAAATGCCGAGCCATGACGAAGCGATGAATCCGGCAACTAACGGAGCGCGGGAAATTCTCGACAAGTGGCAAGCGGCGAAAGGTTAGCTCGCCAAGCTGCGTTCGTGTTGTCAAGTGTGCTCGCGCAACGATCGTTTTTACTTCGTGCTTTTCATCTCCTTTGCGGCAAGGATGAACATGGATGATGGTATTGCCAGCGTACAACCCAACCTCGAAAACTACTTTTCCGGCAGTGACTTCCCTAGCAACTCGAGACTGTTCGCAACCTGTTCGATGCCGAGAATATTTGTCGGGTGCTGAAACAGTATCGGGTTGTGCGCCCCTGGCGCTCCACCCACCTTGGCGACGATGGCCTGGCGCAACAGCAGCGCATCCGCCCAAAAGTTAGTTTTGTAGCGGTCCATAAACGCGTCGTGCAATTTGGCGCTTTCAGCGATCCACGCCTGCCGTAGTCGCGCCCTTTCAGCTTGCGAATCGGTCTTGCCGGAATTCCCATCAGCCGCTGTTCTCATCCGGTTATCTTCATCATAATACGATCGCGCCAGACCGCGAATCGCCGACACGAGCCGGACCGACCCGTTTTTAAGTTCCTCGTTGGAGAGCGTCGTGTAAGTCGTCGCTTGCGCCGGCGGAATCGAGATTTTCTCGACTGTAGATCGTGCGCCAAGAAACCAGCCAATCGCAACGCCGCCAACCAACCCGGCTAACAAAAGAAGGGCCGGGAATCGTCTTGACTGAATCACAAGTTTACGCAATGGAGCTAGCATTTTTCGATGAAATACCAAGGCACTCGACGCTTCGATTAAGTTAAGTCAAAAAGAGTCTCAGCCTCTTGGCGCTCGACTGCGGCCCTCCACTTCAGCGTTCCTTCGAAATAATCAACTCAGCGCATCTGGCACACCACGTCCACCAGCGCCGGCTTGCCGCTTTTTACTACTTTCACCGCTTCGCGCAGAGTTTTTATTAAATCCCTTGGCTCGGTGATCGGCCCAGCGCCCCAGCAGCCGTAGGTGCGCGCCATGGCGCCGAAGTCGACGTTGGGATCTTCGATGCGGATGCCGATGGTTTTGTTTTCCACCGGCCGGTTGCGCTGTAACGCGACCCGCTCCTGATGTTCTTCGTCGTTGAAATAAGAGCGGTTGCTGCACACGATGCTGAGCAATGGAATTTGATGGTGCACCGCGGTCCAGATGGAACTCACCGTGAACAGTAAATCGCCGTCCGGCTGAATGTTGACGCAGAATTTGTCCGTGCCTTTGTGCGCCAGCGCCGCGCCGAGCGACGCAGGCATGCCGTAGCCCAAACCGCCGCCTTTATACTTGCCAAGAATTTGATTGAACTGGGTCGCCGGCAAATAAAGATTCTCTTTCCCCTGCGAGCTGCCGTTGGTAAGCACCCAATCTTCGCCTTTAACCGCTTCTATAATTTCAGCATAGATGCGCGTCATCGAAATCGGTTTCTCGTCCCACTTTGCTTGCAATTCTTTTTCCAGCGTGGCCTTTTTCTCTTCGTAAATTTTGCCCCAATCGGCGCGCCGCTTGGCGATGTCGTCTTTTAAATCACCGAGTTTTTTCTCCGCCTTCAGCCGGCGCACCAGCTCGGGCAGGAACACCGAAGTATCGGCGAGAATCATCAGCTCGGCTTGGCGCAGTTTGTTGAAATCCGTCGCCCACGCACGCACGAGCAAATCGTCGAGTGCGATATTGATCACCTTCGCATTCGCCGCGAGCAGCGGTGTGGCGCGCCGGTTAGCGCGTTCTTGCACGCGCCGCACGGTGGCGCCTTCGAGATCGGGAACATCGAACGCCAAAATTAGATCGGCCTGAGGAATCACTTTGTCGGCTTGACCGGTTAGATTCAGCGGATGCTGTACAGGAAAATTAAACCGGCCCAACTGATCGAGCACGGGCGCGGCCAGCAGCTCAGCCAATTCGCCAAGCGCGTTGAAGCCGGCTTCGCGCCGCCCCACCCAATCGGCCAAGATCACCGGACGCTGCGCCGCTAAGATCATTTGAATCGTTTTGGCAAAACCTTCTTCCGGTGCTTGCAGCGGCAGCGGCGCGGGATAACGCGAAACGTCGAAGGGAATGTCGCCTGTCAGTTGCTTCTCCTGCACATCGCCGTCGTAGCAGATATAAACCGGCCCCATCGGATCGGTGGTCGCCAAACGATAGGCGCGGATGAACGAATCCGGCACCGCCTCGACGCTCGCCGGCTGATCGTCCCACTTG
>JAERMN010000525.1 GCA_016844625.1 Deltaproteobacteria bacterium | reverse complement strand
CGCACAGTCCGCAGCTCGTGGTCGAGCTCTGGGCAAAGGAGAAGGGGTTCGCGCTACATTTGAATTTCGAACCCGCCTACGAG
This sequence comes from Deltaproteobacteria bacterium, assembly GCA_016844625.1. Taxonomy (GTDB): domain Bacteria; phylum Desulfobacterota; class Binatia; order UBA9968; family UBA9968; genus DP-20. The sequence continues at coordinate 3,096 of JAERMN010000525.1, read as the reverse complement.
CTTGACAAAGAGAGGCTGGACTCGCTCACGATTGCGTTGTCACGCTTTGACGAAGATCAATTCCTCGACGCGTACTACAGCCTGTTTCAACCGTTGAGCCATTATGTGAAAATCCCGGCATAACTCGGCGTTGTCTGCGCCGTCAGATGCCTTGCCTAAAATTGACTAACAAGGGAACCACATGGATTGGAAAATTCTCTCAACCGTATTCACTTCCGTCTTCATCGCCGAGCTTGGCGACAAAACACAGCTCGCCACAATGCTGTTCGCGTCTGATAAGGACACCAGCAAGCTCACTGTTTTCGTCGGCGCGTCACTGGCATTGATATTAAGCTCCGCCATCGGCGTCGCCGCCGGTTCGGTCATTTCACAATATGTCAGCGCAAAGACATTACAGTACGTGGCAGGGATCGGCTTTATCGCGATCGGGCTTTGGACATTGTTGAAGGCATAGCGTCTCCTAACTTGAAGGTGAAGGTAGGCTGAAGTAGACTTTGGGAGACTTCTGGAAGTCTGCTTAGAAAGATTATGAGGTCATCATTGAAGCGTGGCATGAACATTGTGGTTGATAACGAACCTCGTATACGTAACATCAAGGTTTCCGCCGACACCATTACGGCCTATCTCGTTGACGGCCGGATTGTCAGCGTACCGTTGGCGTGGTCTTGGCGGCTTTCGGAAGCGACTCCCTCTCAGCGCGCAAAATGGAGGATCATCGGCGACGGGCAGGGAGTTCACTGGCCTGATGTCGATGAGGACATCAGCATCGAAGGGATGCTTCGCGGCGTGCCAGCGCACCGTCCGCGCGATCTGAAGCGCTTTCTCGATGCGACACAGCGAGGCAATGGAAAACCAACTACCAGACGATCCGATCGCCCGCGCGGGACGCAACGCTCGTCTGCCAAACGCTAAACCGCAACTATCGTGAACGTCGACGTGTAAGGAGCCGTCATGAGCAAATATCTCATGAACAAACTGATTCATCTGGTCAACATGAACCAAGAAGCAGAAGAGCAGTATACCGCCCATCCGCGTGAGTTCGTCGAGAAGTGGGAGAAAACCCAGAAGCTAAAACTCGAAGCGGAAGAGCGCGCAGCGTTGGCGACCAAGGACTACGGCAAGCTCTACGCGTTGGGCGCCCATCCGTTCACGCTCTGGAGCTTTACCGAAGCGGTGTGGGTGCACAAGATGCCGCGAGAAGAACTGGTCGCGGATTACAAAGCCAAAGCCGCCAAGGCGGGATATCCGAATTTTAAAACCTGAGAAGAAGCCAACAGGCAACCGTATGGGCGCAGCATGCTGCGCCGTCTTTTTTGCGCCCTTTGCGCTCTTTGCGGTTAAACAATTCTTCGTCTTATGACCGAGGGCGCGATGAATCGCGCCCCTACATGACCTTTGTGCCCATTGCGGTTGTCCCCTCTTCCTACTGCCTGCTGCCTGTTACCTGCTGCCTTCTTGACGCTTCCGCTGCCAACCCGCGCGCGTATTCTTTCCAATCGCTGACGCCTTCAACCAGATCCGAGAGCACCAGCAAGTGAGTTAATTTGTTTTGCTCCGGCTTGCGGATGACGTGCGGCGGCTCACCGCCGGCTTGAATATCGCGAATGCCTTTTTCCATCAGCTTGCGCGCCGCGACGATGGCGATATCGGATGATACGATATTTTCCTGCGTGCGGTCCTGAATCGCGCCTTGGCTCCCGGTCGCGAACGCATCATGGGTCTGAAAGCCGCTACCCATGCCGGTGTAAGTCTGCGTCTTCATCGACTCGCGATCTTGCATGAAGCGGTTCGATTCATCGCGCACAGGATGATAGCTCTCGTTAACTTCCGCGAGCGCTTTGTCGATCACCGCTTTGTCGAGAGGAGCTTCGCGGCTAAAGAAGAAGCAGTATTTCCAGTGATGCGTGTCATCGATCGGCACATGCCAGTTGACGCCGTAGCCTTCGCCGCCGGTTTGCCCGGGAAACGCGCTCAGATTGGGCAAGATGAAATTCGACACGCGCAGATAACTTTTTCCAGCGCCCATGTTGCGGACTGAATAAATGCGCACACCGAAATCGGTGATCTCGACGTCGAGCGCTGGTCTTTCGCTCTTGGCGATCAGGTTGTAATGCGATTCTTCCGTGCCGCGCACGCCGGTGTAGCGTTCTTCTTTGTGCTCGAGAAAGCGGTGCAGGAACGACAAATGCACCGGATCGATGTTGCCCTCGTTGGCCTGCAAGTAGTTGCATTCGTGGTAAACCTTGTAGACACAGCAATGGTCTGCCGGCTGGTTCAAGAACTCGTAGTTGGGCAGCAGCGGCGCTTCGCCCGGTCCCATGTAGGTAAAAATTATGCCGCCATGCTCTTTGCATGGATAAGCGAGATGACAAATCGCGTCGCGGTTCATGCCGCCACCGGGCTCGCCGGGCTGTTCCAAACAGCGGCCATGAATATCGTAAAGCCAGCCATGATAAAGACAGCGCAGCCCGCCGTCTTCGATGCGTCCATAACTCAAGTTTGTGCCGCGGTGCGAACAGTGAATACCAAGCAAGCCGATCCGTCCCTGATCGTCGCGAAACAATGCCAAGTCTTCACCGAGAATCTTGATTGCCAATGGCGCGCCGCCCACGGGTAATTCTTCCGACAATGCCACTGGCTGCCAATAGCGCCGCAGCAGTTCGCCGGCCGGCGCGCCCGGCCCGGTTTGAGTTAGATGCTCGTTTTCCTCTCTGCTAATCATCTGATCGCTCTCCCAAAGTTCTTTCCCTCGCCCGCTTGCGGGAGAGGGCGAGGGTGAGGGTCCGTCGGCATCACCCCTATCCTAGCCTTTCCCCATCAAGGGGAAAGGTACAAGATTGAGATCATGCCTCTGGAAACGGAATCACGCTTTTAAACTTCGCGATCGTCTTGTCGCGCAGCTCACGGCTCGACCGGCTCACTTTAGGAAATTTATCTTTCCAGTGATACGGCCGCACGGCGTAGAAAATAGCCCGGCCGTTGGTGTGATCTTTCGATTCCCGTTTATCGGGCGGCATGCGCGGATCGAGCGGCGTCGACCAGGCGCCCTCTACAATATCGATGTCGATATTGGTCGGCGGATCGACCCGCGTCATC
>JAERMN010000524.1 GCA_016844625.1 Deltaproteobacteria bacterium | reverse complement strand
GCCTTGGGGCTGGTGTGTTGGGCAAATCGCCGCCGCCGGCTTGCTCTATATCTTTGTCTATCGCCGTCGCTTCGGCCGCATCAGCGAGCCGCCCGCGCCGACCCACTCGAATCCCTTGGAGCTGGTCGACGCCCGCGCCGGAATATTTCACGCCGCCGGCGCACAACGATTGGCAACGCAGTCGATCATGCAAAACCTATCTCAAGATTTAAGCCAAGCCCACGGTCGGACGATCGATGTGGCAAGTTTAAGCGCGCAAGCTGGTAAAGGTTTGGCAGCGCAAATTGCTCCGGAAAGTTTGGCCGAGCTGCAAGCGCTCGCAGCCAAAGCTGAGCGAGGCGAAAAACTGAGCGAACGCGAGTTCATCGAACTGGGCCAACTCGCCGGCGCGCTGAGCAAAGGACGAAAAGATAAGATTCACCACGAAGGGCCTAATGAGGCAAAGCCGCAGTCAAAAAAGAAGGGATAGTCATCACCACGAAGGACACGAAGAGCACGAAGTTCGGCCTGTCGCCCGAAGGCTTTAGGCCGCAGGGCGGAGTTCTAATTATCCTACCCTTCGTGACCTTCGTGTCCTTCGTGGTGAGAAAAGTTTTTCTACGTAAAGGCAAACTTCCATGAGCGAAACCAACCTCACACCGGACACTTTGAATTTCGGCCGTGCCGTGCAGAGCGAGCTCGAGCGGGTGATCCACGGCCAGCCGGCGGCGATTCAGAATTTGCTCGTCGCGTTGACCGCGGGTGGTCATGTGCTGCTCGAAGGCGTGCCGGGCGTGGCCAAGACATTGTTAGCCCGGAGCCTCGCCGCGGCTTTGCGCTGCACGTTCGCGCGCATTCAATTCACACCGGACTTGATGCCGTCAGACATTACCGGCGTGAATGTCTTTAACGCCGCCACGGGCAACTTTTCTTTTCGTCCTGGGCCGCTGTTCGCCGATATCGTGCTTGCCGACGAGATCAACCGCGCGCCGGCGAAAACCCAGTCCGCGCTGCTCGAAGCGATGCAGGAGTATCAAGTCAGCATCGACGGCGAGACCCGCCCGCTGCCGCCGGGCTTCACGGTGGTGGCGACGCAAAATCCGATTGAGTATGAGGGAACCTATCCGTTGCCCGAAGCCCAGCTCGACCGCTTTCTCTTGAAGATCGTCATCGATTATCCCGGGGAGAATGACGAACGAGCGATGCTCAAGACCATGCAGTCGTTGGGCGAGCGGGCAGCCAAACCGCATGGGGTAATCCAACCAGTAGCCGGGCCGGAGCAGCTCGCTCAAACCCGTGCGCAGATGCACGCGGTCCGGGTCGACGACGCCGTGCTCGATTACGGGCTCAGAATCATTCGCCAGTCGCGCTCGCTGCCGAGCCTGACCCTCGGCGCCAGTCCGCGCGCCGCGTTGATGCTGCTGCAAGCCGCCAAAGCGCTGGCGCTACTGCGCGGCCGCGATTACGTCACGCCGGATGAAATCCAAGTGATAGCGCCGCCGGTGCTGCGCCACCGCGTCCGGTTGACGCCCGAAGCGGAGATCGAAGGCTTGAGCGCCGACAGCTGCATTCAGTCGCTACTTTCGCAAGTGGACATTCCACGGTAGAGGCCGTTTCGTCATGTGTTGGTTTTTCGTTAAAAGAAAATCTCCCCTGACCCCTCTTTTGCAAAGAGGGGAAATTTCGTTTCTCCGCTTTCCCCCTTTGAAAAAGGGGGACAAAGGGGGATTTTCCCGCGGTCGAAGCACGATGCCACAGTGCCGATGGTGCACGATTTGATCGCAGGCCGAATGCTGAGTGATCAGTCGTGCGAGACACACTCCCGCTAGAAAGGACGGCCGCGCCATTTCTCTCTTACCGACACTGCGTCTGATTCGGCTGCTTACGCTCGGGGCATTTTTCTGGCTTCCTGCGGCGTTCGTTCCCGGCGGCGCGCTGGCGGGAATTTTATTTCTCGCGATTCTTTTTGCGCTTTGTTGGCGCGACTGGCGAACCATACCTTCCGCGACACAATTGACCGCCCGGCGCGAACTACCGCCACGTTTCTCGCTCGACGTCGAACACAAGATCAAGCTGACGCTCGGCAATCGCTCTTCCCGGTCGTTGCCAATCACCGTGCGCGATGAGCTGCCGGATGTTTTTGCGCTGCACGACGAATTGCCGCCGGGCCAACTGCCCGCCAACGGCGAGGCGCAGTTTACTTATTCGGTGCGCCCGCTCAGGCGCGGCGCCTGCGCTTTCGGCGACGTCGTCCTACGAGTCAGCGGCGCCGCCGGGCTGGTGCAAAAACAAATCTCCCTGCCGGTCGCCAACAGTGTCAAAGTTTATCCGAATTTCAAAGGCGTCGAACGTTACGAACTGCTCGCCAAAATCGACGAGCGTGAAGAGCTGGCGCGCCGGCCGCGCTATCTGCGCGCGCCGGGCACCGACTTCGAAAGCCTGCGGCCTTACATCTCCGGTGAAGATCCGCGCGCCATCGATTGGAAAGCCACCGCCCGGCGCGGTGCGCCGATTGCCAAGAATAAGCAAGTCGAGAAAGGCCAGCAGGTGGCGATCTTACTCGATGCCGGAAGACTGATGGCCGGCAGAGTCGGCAAATATACCAAGTTGGAACATGCGATGAACGCAGCGGTGATGCTCAGCTACGTCGCGCAAAAGCGCGGCGACGCCCTCGCTGTGGCTTCATTCTCGAATCGGATCGAGTCGTTTTTACCGATGGTGCGCGGCCCGGCGTTGGTGCCACGAGTGCTTGAGTCGCTCTACCCGGTCCAAGTCAAGCCGGTGGAATCCGACTACTGGCAGGTGATCGCCGAGGCGATGACCATGCTCAAACGGCGCAGCCTCGTGATTCTGCTCACCGATGTGCTCGATGCTTCGGCCAGCGCCGGTCTCATCAATAATCTGGCGCGCGCCGCCGATCGCCACTTGGTTTTGTGCGTTGTCTTGACCGAGCCGAAGATTCGCCAGCTCGCCGAACAGATTCCGGTGACGGTCGCCGAGACTTATCAAAAAGCCGCCGCGGCTGATTTGCGCCGGCGCCGCCGCCTGGCGCTCGAACAAATGCGTGCCCGTGGAATATTCGTGCTTGAAACCGATCCCGAACACTTAAGCGTTCAGCTGGTCAAACGTTACCTGGCGATCCGCCAGGCCGATCTGCAATGATGAAAATCCGAAATCCGAATAGCGAAAGCGGCCCCGCGGAC
>JAERMN010000092.1 GCA_016844625.1 Deltaproteobacteria bacterium | reverse complement strand
TATTTTTCACCACGAAGGTCGCGAAGGGTTCGGATAATTTAAATCCCGAACTTCGTGCTCTTGGTGACCTTCGTGGTAAATATTGCCGTTCTCTAATCCGTGAATAGCCGGGACCACAAGCCTCACCAAGTGCCCGCCACGCAACAAAAATTAGCATAATTGCGCCGCCGAATGAAAGTCGGCAATCGCTACATTGACCCCCTCTGACCAGCATGTTAAACCATCACTGATGGGTACGACGATGGGTACACGGATTATTCGGGCGGTGTTCTGCCTTGCTATTCTGTCCGGCTGCGCCACCACCGTACCTGAGTTCCAGATGCCGCCAGACAGCATTTCTTGGTCCCCCGGCGGGCCGTTCCGCAACGAACCGAAAACCGATATCCCAACCGAGGCTTTGGCCTTCAATCACTTTCTCAGAGGCCACTTGTTGCTCGGCGAGGGCGACTTTGAGGCAGCGCTGAAGGAATACGAGGACGCTGTTCTGGCGAAACCGGATGAAGCGTTTTTGCATTTCCGTTTAGCGACCATGTATCTGCGCAAGGGCGATCTCAAGAAAGCGCTGGTCGCAGCCGAAGCGGCGGCCAAGTTCGATTTCCATAGCGTTGACCATCATTTGCTGCTGGCCGGGCTCTATTCTTCTTTGGGCGATAGTCAGAAGGGGCTCGCCGAGTACAATGAAGTTCTCAAGCTCGATGCCAAGAATCAGGAAGCGCTGCTTTACCTCGGCGCGCTGTACTTGCAGTTGGATGACTACGCGCGGGCGACGCAGCGATTAGAAGAGCTATTAAAGCTCGACCCCGACTCCGCCCTCGGCTACTATTATCTCGGTCGTGTGCGAGCCAAGAGCAAGCTTTATCTGGCCGCCGAGCAGAATTATCGCAAGGCGCTCGAGATCAATCCCAAATCCGAAGCGGTGTTAATGGATTTAGCTTTGGTCTACGAATTGGACGGCAAGACCGAAGACGCGATTCAGACCTACCAACGTCTGCTGCAGGTTAATGCGCAGAATGTCTGGGCGCGGCGCCGTTTGGGCGAGCTTTATGTCGGGCAGAACAAACTCGATGACGCGCTGCGCCAGTTCGAAACTCTCGAAGGCGCGGAGGCCGACCCGCGTGAGACTCGGATCAAGATCGGCCTGATTTCCTTCGAGAAGGGCGACTTCGAACGGGCCGCAAACGAATTTAACCTCGTCCTTGCTGGCGATCCCGACAACGATCGGGCGCGCTATTATCTTGGCGCGACCTACGTCGAGCTCAGGTCCGACGACAAGGCGTTGGAAGCGTTCGAGCGCGTGCCGGAGAAAAGCGAGTTTTACGTGGATGCCCGCGTCCAGGCCGCTTACCTGTACGACCGCAAGGAACAGATTCAAAAAGCGATCGAGGTCTTGCAGCCGGCGCTTAAGAAGCGCAACGACCGCAAAGAGCTGCACGCGTTTTTGAGCTCGCTTTACCGCAAGTCCAAGGATTATCCGCGGGCGATTCAAGCGATGGAGCGGGTCGTTGTGCTCGATCCCAAGAGCGACGAAGCGTATTTTCAGTTGGGCGCGCTTTACGATGAGAACAAGAACAAGGACAAATCGATCGCCTCAATGACGCGGGCTATCGAGCTCAATCCCCAAAATGCCCCGGCGCTCAACTACTTGGGCTACACCTGGGCCGAGATGGGCGTGCAGCTCGACGAAGCTGAGGATTTGATTAAGCGCGCGCTGAAAATTACGCCTAATGACGGCTTTTATATTGACAGCCTCGGTTGGGTTTATTTTCAAAAGCACGATTACGGGCGCGCCGTGGAGCAGTTGGAGAAAGCCGTCGAGCTGACGGTGGACGATCCGACGATCATCGAACATTTGGCCGACGCCTATGAAAAGGTCGGCAAACAAGACCGTGCCCTGGCGCGCTACCGCGATGCGCTCAAGCGCTCCAAAGAAGCTGAGCAAACCAAGCGCATCCGCGAAAAAATCCAGCGGCTGGAGAAAAAGATTTGATCTCACTCTGTCGCCGCGCTTCTGCTGCCCCGATCGGGCCCAACATTTTTTACCTGCTTGTTACACTTAGTTTTTACCTGACAGGTTGTGCGACGGTTGCCAAGCCGCCGGCGCCAGAGCTGCCAACGCCGCAGTGGGAATCGGCCAAACTGATCGAAGCGATCAGCCAGCGGCGCGAGCAGTTTCGCTCGCTGCGCGCTTTGGCGCGAATCAATTATTCCGGGCCGGAAGGTAAGCACAGTTTTGATGAAGCGGTGTTAGTTGTGCGACCGGATCGTCTGCGTTTGGAGACGCTGACGATGTTGGGCGCGATCCTCATCGTCACTGCCAACGACAAAGAAATTATCGGTTATCACCCGCGCGAAGGCGTGCTCGTGCGCGGCCAGAGCACGAAGGCGAATCTGCTGCGCTACACGCAGATCCCATTGGAGCTCGATGAAATAACCTCGTTACTTGCCGGGCTACCGCCGGTGGACGCTTCTGGGCCGTGGCGCCAAGAGGGGAACTCATTGATATTCTCGCCCAACGGCCGGTTAAAAGACGCGGTCGCTTTCGAGTCGCCGCAGCTGGTGCCGACCCAGTGGCAGCGTTTCAACGGCAGCGGCGCGGTGGAATTGACCGCGCACTTCTCCGACTACATCGCAACGCCCGTTGGTTTATTCCCCTCGAAGATCAACGTCGACGCGCCGCTCCAAAGCAAGAAGCTGGAAATCCGTTTTCAAGAACCGGAATTGAACGCAACGATCCCGGCGGAATCCTTTTCCCAGCAAAAGCCGGCCCATGTGCAAGAAATCCCCATCGAGATGATCGGTAGTTGATGGAAGATGGAAAGTATTGCGAGTCGGGTTATTAGGAGGAAATTAATGAGGCTGCGCGGAAATTTGTTATCAGTAGTTCTGTGTCTTTTCTTTGCAGCAGTGTTGCCTGAGCAGAGCCGTGGTCAAGCTCGACAAACGCCGGTAACCGGCGATTGGCTGTTGGCGCATATTTTAAGCGATCCGGAACAACTTAATCCACTCACCAGCAATGACGCCGGATCAAGCGCGATTCTGGGATACATTACTCAAAGTCTATTGACGCGCGACCCGCGCTCATTGGAGCTTAAACCGTTGCTCGCCGAAGCACGCCCGGTTATTTCTGCCGATAAGCTTACTTATACTTTCAAAATCCGTCGCGACGCCCACTTCCAAGACGGCCGCAAGCTCACCGGCGAAGATGTCTTGTTCAGCATCAAGGCGATCAAATGTCCGTTAGTCAACGCGCCCTTCGCCAGAGTCTATTACGAGTCCGTCATCGATGCCCAACTCATCGATGAATACACCATTCGGTTTCACATTAAGGAGCCCTATTTTCTAAATGAAACTATGCTCGGTGGCATCGATGTCCTGCCGCGCCACTACTATGACCCGCAAAATTTATTGAAAGACGTGACGGTCAAAGATCTCAGCGGAGATCCCGGGAAATTATCGGAGAACGTCAAACGTTTTGCCGATCAATTCAACAAGAACTACAGCCGCAACCCCATGGGCAGCGGCCCGTATAAGTTCCAAGCTTGGAAAACCGGCCAGGAGGTTGAACTGGTGCGCGACTCAAAATACTGGGGCAGCGGTAAGCCGGAGGTCGATCAAGCTTATCTCGACCGCCACAAATACCGGGTGATCAACAATCTCGACGCCGCCTTGACCAGTCTCAAGAGTGGAGCCCTAGACTCAATGAATCTGCAACCGCTTCAGCATATGCAACAGACGGGCGCCGAGCGGTTCAAGAAGGATTTTGACAAGCACGAATATTTTTCGCCGAATTATACCTACCTTGGCTGGAACAACGATCACCCGATCTTTCAAGATAAGCGAGTACGTAAGGCGATGACCTATCTTGCCAACCGTAAACAGATGGTGAAAACCATTCTGTTTAACTTAGGGCAAGTGATCGATGGGCCGATTTATTTCCATCGTCCCGAGTACGATAAAACGCTTGCAAGCATTCCGTACGATCCGAAAAAGGCCCTGGAACTCCTAAACGAGTCTGGCTGGAAGGACACGGATGGCGATGGAATTTTGGACAAGACCATCGACGGCAAGAAGGTCCCATTCCGTTTTGAGATCAAATTCAACTCAGGTAATGCTACGCGTAAGAGCGTCGCATTGACCATGCAGGACGAGCTAAAAAAACATGGCATCGCGGTGACGGTGCGGGAACTGGACTGGACGGTATTTCTCTCCGATGTCAAGGAGCGGAAATTTGACGCCATGATTCTTGGTTGGCAGATGAGTGTCACCGAACCGGATGCTTACCAAGTGTGGCACTCCTCCCAAGCGGCGAACAAGGGTTCCAACCATATCGCGTACAAAAGTCCTCGGGTCGACAAAATCTTGGAAGACTACCGGCGCGAGTTCGACGCCAAGAAGCGCGTGGATCTCTACCGCGAGTTTCAAAGAATCCTCCATGACGAGCAGCCCTACACGTTTCTTTTCACGCCCAAATCGATCTCAGCGGTGAGCCGGCGTTTTCGCGGCGTCGAGGTGCTGCCAATTGGCGGCCTGCGTCCGCTCGATTGGTGGGTGCCCGCGGGATCACAGAAGTATTCCAGCAAAAACACGAGTAACTAGAAGTCGCAATGGGCGCTTACCTCATACAGCGGTTTTTGCTGCTTATCCCGACTTTCATAGGCGTAACGATCATCAGTTTTCTCATCATGCGTCTGGCACCGGGCGATCCGGCGGAACTCCGTGCCGGCGGTGGGCTGCGCGGCGCCGGCGAGTCGGGTATATCCACGGAGAAACGCGGCGTGGTCGATCAGGCCGTGGCGCAGTGGCGCGCACAGTATGGCTTGGACAAACCGCTGCCGGTTCAGTACGCCATTTGGATGGAGAACCTTTTTACGCTTAACTTCGGCGAATCTTACAAAGACAACCAGCCGGTGGTCGATAAGATTCGCGAACGACTACCGGTCACGGTAAAACTAAACGTTCTATCGATTCTTCTCGTTTACCTGGTCGCCATTCCACTCGGCGTTTACTCGGCGACGCATTCCTATTCGATCGGCGATCAGATCACGACTTTGTTCGCCTTCGTTTTGTTTGCATTGCCGGTCGTCTGGCTCGGCACGATGGCCATCGTGTTTCTTTGTGGCGGAGATTTTTACTTTGTCTTTCCGCCCGGCGGGCTGACGTCCATCGATTACTCAACGGACTGGTCGCCATGGCGGAAGCTAAAAGACCAAGCATGGCACTTGTTCCTGCCGGTGCTGATGCTTTCCTACGCTGGGTTTGCCGGATTGTCGCGCTATATGCGTTCGGGGATGTTGGAACAGTTGCGTATGGATTTCGTGCAGACGGCGCGCTCAAAAGGCCTTTCCGAAAGCGTTGTCATTTACAAGCATGTTTTGCGCAACTCGCTCATACCGATGGTTACGATCTTGGCCGGAATTCTCCCCGGTTTGATCGGTGGCAGCGTGATCGTGGAGACAATTTTTTCCATCCCAGGGTTGGGCCAACTGGGTTATGAAGCTGTGCTAGCGCGCGATTTCCCTGTCGTGATGGCGCTCTTTACTGTCAGCGCACTCCTAACCTTGCTGGGAATTTTGCTTTCCGATCTTTTGCTTGCTGTTGTCGATCCGCGTATAGCATTCGGCCGTAGGCAATGATCCTCCCCTGAGGCGGTTTTTTTACACGGTAACGCAACATGGACGCTGCAGATGGGACAAGTGAAAAGGGCGAAAAGCTGAGTGCTCTCGTCTGGCGCGAATTCAAACGTAATCACGTCGCCGTCACGGGATTCTATGTAGTCGTCTTTTTGGCTGGCGTCGCTTTGTGTGCCGATTTCCTGGCAAACGACAAACCCTACTATTTACAGTATCAGGGTAAAACTTATTTCCCGATTTTCCGCGGCTATATGTTACGGCTGGGTTTGGCGCGCCTGCCGACCGAGTTGCTTAATGTAGACTACAAGAATCTGAAGCATGGCGGCGCCATTTTTCCGCCAATTCCTTTTCGACCCAGCAGCATCGATCTAAGCGCGCCTTTTGCGCCGCCCTCAGGCGACCATTGGCTGGGCACGGATAAGTTGGGTCGCGACGTGATGGCCGGAGTTATTCATGGCTCGCGAATCTCACTTTCGATCGGGTTTGTCTCGGTCGGAATCGCACTGCTGATTGGAATCTTTCTCGGTGCGCTGGCGGGCTACTTTGGCTCATGGGTCGATCTTGTCATATCCCGCGTGTTTGAACTCGAGCTCGCCATTCCGACTTTTTTTCTGTTGATCACGATCGCAGCGGTTTTGCCGCCTAGTATTTTTCTTACCATGTTGATCATCGGACTCACCGGCTGGGTTGGCATCGCCCGCTTCACCCGCAATGAATTTTTGAAGATTCGCAACCTGGATTACGTGACCGCGGCGATCGCGCTGGGTGTTTCCAACCGCAAGGTCATGATCCGTCACATTCTTCCCAACGCGCTGGCTCCTGTGATGGTTTCCGTCGTGCTCGGCGTCGCGGGCGCGATCCTACTCGAATCGAGTCTGAGTTTTCTCGGCATTGGGGTTCCGGCTGATACCGTAACCTGGGGATCGATTCTTAACGAAGCGCGCAGCAACACGTTCGCGTGGTGGTTGGCGGTTTTCCCCGGTTTTGCCATCTTTATCACCGTGCTGGCCTACTATCTTGTCGGCGAAGGTTTGCGCGATGCGCTCGACCCGCGGCTGCGGGGCTTGCGCTAGTCCGCCGCTTTCTGTTAAGTCGGTCGAAGCTCATTCCCATTCTTTATATCGGAACCGTTCATTGGCGAACGCTACTACCAGAACGTGTTGAGAGCACCGGCGCGCGCGAACCGGACGCGAAGTCGAAAGGAAATCAATATTTATGGCGGAGAAAACTCTCGACGAAATCAAAGCCGATATCTTGCAGCGCGCCGGAAAAGTCAATCCATTCGAGCGAGTGAAGAAAGACGACGTCGAGCAGGTGGTGAAAAATTTGACCAGCCTCGACGCGGATCTCTGGGGGCGCGAGTGGGGTAAGTTTGGCCTGAAGTACGAGGCGAATGCCGAAGAGCAGGAGAAGCAGGGAAAGAAAAAAGAAGCCGGCGAGACTTATTACTTGGCCTACGAATATTACCGCATCGGCCGTTATCCGGTGCCGAGCAGCCCGGAGAAAAAGAAGTGTTACGCGGGGGCGCTTCGGACTTTTATCAAGGCTGGGGCGACGATGGACCCGCCAGTGGAGCGCATCGAGATCCCTTTCGAGGGCAAGAAAGTCGTCGGTTACCTGCAAGTGCCAAAAGGTGTGAATCGCCCGCCGGTGGTGATGCACTGGGGCGGCGTCGACGGCTGGAAGGAAGACCGCCGGACGAACAACGACGTGCTGCTCAAAATGGGTATGGCTTGCTTCACCATCGACATGCCGGGCGCCGGCGAGAATCCGTGTTTAGGTCAAGAGCCGCGCGCGGAAAGAACCTTTTCGGCGGCGATGGATTATCTGGAAACGCGCGGTGACATCGACGGCAGGCGCATCGCCTGCATGGGCGGCAGCTTTGGCGGCTACTGGGCGGCCAAGCTCGCCCACACCGAGCCGAAGCGCTTGCGCGGCGCGGTCAACTGGGGCGCCGGCGTGCACCGGACTTTCCAAGAAGAGTGGCTCCGCCCGGCGCTGACCTTGACGGCGTCGCAATACTTGATGGGGCCTGCGAGTCTGTTGGACGCTCGTTCTTATATTTTTGGCGTCAAGACATTGGAAGAAGTGCTCAAGATCGCGCCGACGCTTTCGCTAGTGACGCAAGATTTGATCGATCAGCCATCAGCGCCGCTCTTGTGCATCAACGGCAAGGACGACGACCAACATCCGATTAGCGATCTGTATCTACTCGCCGAACACGGCAGCCCAAAGGACCTGCGTATTATCGCCGGCGCCGGTCACATGGGGCGCAAAAAGGGCCAGTCGAGTGACGAAGTAGTCGACATCGTGACGGCCTGGCTGAAAGAGAAACTGGCGTAATTCGAGGTTGACCACGCTGCTTGGAGCGTGGAACCATTAAATGGGGTTTCCGAAGGGGGCGACAACATCCCTTTGGACTATTTTAGTCCGCGGCGAGGTCAACACCCCGACTGCGAAAAGTGGCTCAGATTATTTTGGAATCTGGAATTTGAAATCTGAAATTCCGAACGGAGTGAGGACATGGCACGCATCGCAACGATCACTAAGAAAGAAGAGTTAGCACCGGAGGGGCAGAAAGCCTACGACGCCATCGCGCAGAGCCGCGGCGTGGTCGGCGGGCCGTGGTTGGCGCTGTTGCACAGCCCGGAGATGGCACAGCGTACCATGCATCTCGGCTCTTACGTGCGCTTTGAGTCGACTCTGGATCACAAGGTTCTTGAGTTCACGGCGTTGGTCGCCGCGCGGGAGCTTGACTGCAAACATGAGTGGGCGGCGCATATTAATCATGGCACCAAGGCCGGCATTCCGATGGAGACGATTCGCTTGGTCCATGCCAAAAAGGGAGCGGAGAGTTTTTCCTCCGAAGACGCGCAGATCGTCAGCTTCGTGCGCGAGATGATTCAGACGCACCGGGTGAGCGAGCCGACCTTTCAGGCGATATTCAATCGTTTCGGTGAGAAGGGGATGGTCGAGTTGGTAGCGACCATCGGCTATTACGCGATGCTCGCCTGCACGCTCAATACCTTCGATGTTTACACGACTACACCGCCGGATGATCTGAAGATCTAATCTGGAGTGTCTCCGCGCGCGTCGTTTTTCTCGACGATTACCTAAATTATGCCGCGAGTTCGGCGTGCATCGAACCGTTGAAGAAGCTCGGTGAGGTCATTTGTTATAAAGAGCCCGCTCAGTCGGAGGCGGAATCATCCATGCCAAATTCCAAAGTCCAAATTCCACATTGCGCTTGCGTCATAGCCGTTGACAGGGCGTGTAATGGACGGATAGTCTCGGGCAAAAATCGGGTTCGCAGAAAGGGATTCGGGCAATGAAACTGAAAGATCAGATAGCGCTGATTACCGGCGCGGGCAGAAACATCGGCAAGGCGATGGCGCAACTGTTTGCATCCGAAGGGGCGAAAATCGTCGTCGCCGAGATGCATGAAGGGCGCGGCCAAGCCGTGGTCGACGAGAT
>JAERMN010000091.1 GCA_016844625.1 Deltaproteobacteria bacterium | reverse complement strand
CACTCCCTGCGCTCCGGTTTCATCGACCAGCGCGCGAACCAGACCGGCGGTTTTCTCGGTGATCTCCTGGCGGCGTTGCTTGAGGTCCGGACCGTAGACGCCGAGAGTTTTGATACCTGTGACAAACCCGTCCATGCCCATCGTGCGCAGCAGCCGCCACGTGTAAGGAATATGCGGCGCCAGCGGCACGATGATGCCGATCCGATCGACGAGGTTGGCCACCGCGTGGATGGTCGTGCGAAACGGACCGATGACGGGGATGGCAACGCACAGCCGGGCGCCGTCGACGCCGGGATCGAAGGTGTTGCTCTGAATCACCGCATCGTAGCCGTTTTCCGAGGCCCAGACGATCTTGCGGATGATGGCGGGGGCTTCCAGGATGTGATCCAGACCGTTGAGCATCATCTGGTTGCCCAGCGCCGCCTCAACCCTGGAGCCCTCGAAATTATCGGGAAAGTTCACCTCCACCCGAGTGCCGGGAGAAGCATAGCTGTTCAAAAGCTTCTCTATTTCTGCGACGTCGTAAACGGCCTTGGGCGCCTTATTCAAAAACATAATTCTCATGGTGCATTCCTGCCTTTCTCATTGGGTTGTTGCGCTTTCATGCATGACACGACCAGGACCGTGGCGCCAAGAAACCTCTCTTGTCTGTTTGCACTTTACAGTCGACCATTGATCGCTGCGGCGCCGGCAAGACCCGGCGAGCCCTCGGACCCTTGAGTATGGGAACATACCCGAGTAGGCGTCCCGAGCGCAAGAAAGAGTTGAACTCTGTCGGCAAAGCTTCTTGGCGGCTGAACCAACAGGTGCTCGGCAGCTGCTCAGCCCTTGTGCCCTCTCGGGGAAATGGAATTCGATGGTGCGGTCTACCATGGCCCGATGATGCGTGAGGGTTGTCTTCCTGAGCGAGAAAAATATCAGGCACGCCCTATCGAGGTTTTGGCAGAGAGTCCTGCCCATGAGAAAGGCCCTCGATTGTTGAAAAAAGAAACTCGTGCTTCGGGAGCCTCAACACGACCGGAAATTTTGCAAATATTTCAATCCAACTTCCTCTCGTCTCTCCGATAAACTCTAGGCAAGGTAAATGGCGATCACGCCGGCGACGACACCGATAGTTCCAATCACAGCGTAGCGGTTGATACGTTCTAGATCGCGCAAGAAGACAACACCCATGAGTAGGGTCCAGATCGGCGAAGTGGCGGCGATGGGCGATACCAGCACCACAGGCCCGGTGACGAAGGCAGTGAGCATGAATAAAACCGCCAAGGTTTCAAACACACCGGCCGAGATAAACGAAAGCAAAGATTTGGGATTCCAGACGATCCGGCCGCGCATCGCCGGGAAAGTCAACGTAGTGGTAAAACAAATGAGCGAGATTGGCCCGACAAGTGCAGCGAAAAATAACGGCTCGTCGGATATCAGCATTGCCGCGCGGCGGATCGGATGAACGATCCCGGTAATCAGCGCGGTGACCATCGGAAACAGCAGGTGCTGCCAGCGAAACGTGCTGATCTGCTCTTCAACCCGCCACGAAGTCGTAACGATCCCCGCGACCACCAGAAACGTCCCCAAGAGAATCTCTAGCGTCACCTGCTCATGGAGAATGGTGACACCGATCACAACGCTGAAGATCGGGTGCGTGCTCCGCAGCGTCACCGCACGCGACGTACCGACCTTTTCGATGCCCATGTAATGCCACAAGCGCATGCCGGTCTGGAGAACTCCGGTAATGGCGATCAAAACGACGGCCGTCATCGCAACCTCCGGGACACCGCCGGTCAAAAACACCGCCGACCAGAGGACGACGGAGTGAACGATCAAGGAAATCAGAGTTGCGGTAGCCGCGCTGGAATAGTGCAACCCGCGCCTGACGGAGACATTGGCGGCCGCGTAAGAAATAGCCGTGCACAGAGCCAAAACCTGGGGCGTCATCGCAGTAGATTACCAAATAAGATTGAAGCAAAACGTTATCACGGCAAGGAATACCCCACCAGGACGTTCGCGACAATTTGAAGGCGCACCCATGATCCGGGATAAAGAAAAACGATCCCTGATTCAGCGACATTAAACGAAGCCACTTCGCGGGCGGGGATTTAACCCCGCCGGCAAATGAACTACCCCGCAGCAAGCTGCGGGGTATCAGAAGAACACCATGAGAATTATCCCAAAGGCGTCACCCCCGAAGCCTGGATTCCCGCTTAAAACATGCGGGAATGACGGTCGTCGGAAAGGAACTTAGTTTAACGCAGCAAGCTGCGGGGAATCTGACCCTTAGAGATTAAAATATCGCAAAGGGGATGCTCGCCCCCTTTGGAAACCCCATAATTTTGTGCCCGCCTCAAGAGGCGGGGTTAATATAGAATACACCACGCGCAAGGAACGGCTTGGGCAAGAACTAAACTCGCAGCAGGAAGCATTAAGATGCCCTGCAGTGATGTGGCGTGTGAGATTAATCGAATAGGTCTACAGCGGATCTGACGGTTGTCTCACGGCGGCGGTGCGCCCCATGCTTTCAAAATCACATTCGCAATGTTGCGCCCGCGAATGGTGACCAGTTGCTTCCCGGTCTCAGCCGTCGCTGCCTGTGGCCAGCCGAAATAGCCGCGCCCACCGCTGATGCTGCCGTAATCTTTCGTTTCGTTGCGGAACGCGTCTACATCGTAGTCGAAGTTCGGATCGAGCTGTCCAATGATATCTTTCTTGACCAGCTGAGGAAAGCTATTGAGCGCCACCGAGGTTTCCGACTCGCCGCCATGGCCTTCGCGATCCGGGCGCGGGCTTCTGTACAACTGCCTAACCCCTTCACGATAGCAAGCCGCGGTCGTCTCGTCATCGTGAGCAAATCCGACGAGCAGAGCTTGCGCTGATTTTTCCTCGACGAGGATATTCTTCGCATCGTCCAGCGCTTTCATATGATGCTTATCGCGATGGCCGTTGAGAATGACCAAACGACTGAGCCCATGCCGCGCCAGCGAGCGGCCGATCTCGACGACCATCGAACGGAGCGTATCGGGCTCCAACGATAGCGTGCCGGGGAAATCGATCGCCGCGCGCGCCACGCCGTAGTTGATCGTCGGCGCGACTAATACTTCGTAGCCGCTTTCTTCTAAATGCGGCGCCGCCGATGCCGCGTAAACTTCCGCGGCAAACGAATCCATGCCGAGCGGCAAATGCGCGCCGTGCTCTTCGACCACGCCGACGGGAAGAATGGTGAGCGCACGCGTGCTCTCCGCGAGTCGCTTCACTTCAGGAAAAGGTATTTTGCCTAACTCACGCATCGTAAACCTCATGGCCCATGGAGTGATGGAGTATTGGAGTGGTGCAATGATGGGTCAGAAACCCAGCACTCCATTACTCCAAGTTTTTATCATCGAAACATCTCGCGAAACTTCTTGCTAGAGCTTTCCAACTCTTCCTTGCTCGGTAGCCGCATGACAACGATCTGATCGTTTTTCACGTCTTTCTTGAACTTATGGTCGGCTTCAGGATGAAAGACATACTCGCCGAAGCTGCCAAAGATGCGTTGTGCGTCCGGCCCGACAAAGAAATCCGCAAATAGGCGCGCGGCGTTGGCATGCGGCGCTTGGCGATTAATCGCGATAAAGCTCAACGACGCCAAATATTTGTTCATGCGCACGTATTCGATGGGTCCGGGATACTGATACTTGTCTTTGATATAGCCGATGGCGACCTGGATTTCGCCCGCGGTCAACGGCTGGATGTTGTCCGCCAAGCTGCGACCGACGCGCGGCTCTTGTTGCGCCCAACCCTCCACTACTTTGAGCCACTTGGGGCCTAATAACTTATCGAGGTTCAAGACGAATTGAAGCGTAGTCACATGAATCCCTGGATTTGCCATGCCGAACTTTCCTTTCCACTTCGGCAGTAACAAATCTTCCCAGCTCTTCGGCGCTTCCTCGGCCTTCACGGTTTGATGATTGTAATTAATACCGTAGGGCAACACTCGCCAGGGCGTCATTTTCTTGTCCGGGTCGAGAAACTGCTTAGGATAAGCTTTCGCCGCTGGCGGTTCGAACACGGCGAATAGATTTTTCTCGTCGAGGGCCGTCATCACCACTTCGTTACCCAAGGTGACGTCGAAGGCCGGCTTCCCCGCCCGCGCCTCGGCCAGACTGCGGTTAATCAATTCGGTCGCGTCCCCGCGCCAGTGGTGCAGCTTGATCCCGTACTTTTTTTCGAACACGTCGCCGATCGCTTTGGACAGGTTGACCGTGATGGCGCCATATAACATCACCTCACCTTCCTTTTTGGCCGCTTCGATTAATTCTGGGGTGATCTGCGCCGCCGCCAGCCGCGGCATCAGCAAACCGATAAGCACAAGTTTGATTAATCCGTTGAATTTTCGAAACATGAATTACCTCCGCGTAGTAACTGCTTTTAGCGCCACCACTCGCCCGCGTCAACGCAGCGCGGCGATTTTCAGCGCTAGCTTGACTCCAGAACTAATGTAGGACAACTCAAGGGATAGGACATCTAGCCGAACATCATCATGGAACGGAAGCCAGTCACGACAACTGCATCCAACCCCAACATCGCCGCCGTTGGCGTGATGTTGGTTATTTTTTTGTTCGCCATCGACGCCACTATCGTCAGCACGGCGATGCCGACCATCGTCGCCAAGTTGGGTGGCCTGGAGCTCTACAGCTGGGTCTTTTCGATTTACATGCTGGCCTCGGCGCTGGCCACGCCGATCTTCGGCAAGCTCGCCGACCTGTTTAGCAAACGCAGACTCATGCTCATCGGCATCGCCATCTTTCTGCTTGGCTCGCTGCTTTGCGGCGCAGCCCAAAGTATGCCAGCGATGATCGTTTTTCGCGCCGTCCAAGGACTCGGTGGCGGCGCGATTTACGCGTTATCTTTCATCGTCGTGGGCGTGCTCTTTCCTGCCGATCAACGCGCCAAGATTCAGGGCTACATCAGCGGCATCTGGGGCGTCGCGTCGATCCTCGGCCCGCTCGCGGGCGGCGTCATTGTCGAAAACACGAGCTGGCGCTGGATATTCTTCGTCAACTTGCCGCTGGTTGCGATCGCGACCGCGCTGATTGTCATCGGTCTAAAAGAAGAGCGCGGCGAACGGCGCGTTCCCAAGCTCGATCTCGCCGGCGCCGCGACGCTGCTGATCGGCTTGCTGCTGGTATTTTTCGCGCTCGCCCAAAGCGCCCGGGCGCGCCACCCTCTGAACGTCGAGACCGTGGGATTGATCGTTGTCGGTTGCGTCATCTTGGGGATTTTTTATGTCATCGAACGGCGCGCCGCCGAACCGATCATCCCGCTCGATCTGTTTCACATCCGCCTCTACAAGTCTTCGGTGGCGGTGGCGACGCTTTCGGCCATGGGAGTATTCGGCGCGATCAGTTATATGCCGCTTTATCTTCAGGGCGTTCTCGGCCTGACCGCTACCGGTACCGGCTTGGTCATTCTCGTGCTGAGCATGGGTTGGACGATCGGCAGCCTGACCGCGGGGCAAGGCATCAACCGAGTCGGCTATCGGCTGGTCGCCGCTGCCGGCATGCTGCTCTTAGCAATTGGCTACGGCGTGATCGTCGTGCCGCCGTTAGCCATCGGCGTGATCGCCGTGATCCTCAGCGCATGCGCCATCGGCATCGGCATGGGTATGGCAAATCTCACGACACTGGTCGCGGCGCAAACCGCCGTCGCCTATCATAGAATTGGCGTCGCAACGTCAACCGTAATGTTGTTTCGCACCTTCGGCGGCGCCTTCGCGGTAAGTTTGATGGGCACGGTGATGCTCGGCCAAATGCAAAGGTCGCTGAGCCAACTGCGCTCGGCAAACCCCAACCTCGCCGCATCGGTATGGGACAAGCTCGCCAATCCGCAAAATCTCTTGGAGCCAGCAACCCGCGCGCAGATTTCAGCCGACCTTCTGCCACGCTTGATCGCCAGCCTCGGCGACGCGCTTTGGTACGCGTTTTTGACCGGCTTTATTCTCATGATCATCGGCGTCGCGGTGAGTTTTTCGCTGGCCAATTACACGCCGGCGACCACGCCGAGGCCGCAGCCAACGGACCAAGCAGCGAGTAAGGAGAGGAAGATTTGAGATTTGACAATGAACAACCCGGCAGCAATCTGCGCGGTATCAGGCGATGAGATATGTCTTAAGGCGCTTGCGGGGTTTCCTGTGAGGGAGTATTCACCACAGAGGCACAGAGTTCGCAGAGTTCGGAGTATTTTTTTATCAATAACTCTTTACTCCGCGCCCTTAGCGCCTCCGCGGTGAAATCTCCGAGTCATTGAACCCAAAACTCGAAACGATCCAATGGCGTTTGACAGATCGTGGCGCAACGCTATACACAAGACCAAGACCCAATACTCCACCACTGCACCACTCCACCACTCCAAGGTATGCGAACCCATGAGCGATCAATCCACCACCGCCGGCGCGGCAACAACGAGCGCTGACACGCCCACCCTCGAAGCGACGCTGAAACAAAAGCGCTTGGCGCTCAGCCTCATCAGCGGCTGTCATGTTTTGAATCATCTGCAGTACAGCATCACGTCGGTGATGTTTCCAGTGATGATGA
Source organism: Deltaproteobacteria bacterium (assembly GCA_016844625.1). Taxonomy (GTDB): domain Bacteria; phylum Desulfobacterota; class Binatia; order UBA9968; family UBA9968; genus DP-20. Next base: position 4,750 of record JAERMN010000091.1, on the reverse strand, counting down.
CCGAGTTGGGCTTCGGTTTAGTCGGATTGGGTTTTATCTCGGCGTTGTCGAGCTTCGTCGGCCAAGGTTTGCAAGTCATCTATGGCTTCTTATCGAACTTCTTCAAACGCACGACCATGCTCGCTGTCGGCAACGTCGTCGTCGGCCTAACCGCGATGTCGCAGTTCTTTGTCAGCAGCTTTCCACAACTCGTTGCCGCCCGTGTCGCCATCGACGCCGGCTCGAGCCCGCAGCATCCGCTCGGATCGAGTGTCTTATCGCGCTACTACCCGCAGTCGCGCGGCTGGGCTCTGACCTTTCATCATTCGGCGGGAAACTTGGGATCTTTCATCGGACCTGCTGCCGCGTCGCTGGCATTGCTTTATTTCAGCTGGCAGACCGCGTTCGTGATTTTCGGCGCATTCAGTCTGATCATGGGCATGACGCTTTTTCTGGTCAAAGATCACGCCGGCGGCGCCAGCGAGCAAACCGGCGGCAAGGCAAAAGCCCAAGCCGGCTTTGACGCCTATCTTCAGTGCTTGAAGAACCGTAACATCGTCCTTACTTCGTTAGTGCTGATGGTCGGCGCGGCGGGACGCGGCACGGGCGTCAACATGACTTATCTGGTGCCGTTCTTCATGCAAAAGTTCGGTGTCAGCGCGTCTTCGGGCGGATTAATTTTAACGCTGATGCAAGGCGCCGGCTTGGTCGGTCCCCTGGCAATCGCATGGTATTCCGACCGCACCGGCAAACGGCGCGGCATCACCCAAGTGACGCTGTTGTTATCGGCGATCACAACTGTATGGCTCGTGCAGCACCCATCGCTTAGTTTTCTATTCTATCTAAATCTGATTCTCTACGGCGCCTTCGTCCAAGCACGCGGCTCGCTTACCCAAACCATGATCGGCGACTTTGCCACGCCGGAGCTTACCGACGCGGCGTTCTCGATCTACTACTTCGTCGGTTTTATCTCGGGACCGATTTGGACGCTGATCATCGGTTACGTCATGGAACATTACGGCTTCACCCAAGCCTTCTACATCGCCGCCGCAACCTACATCGCCGGCATGTTACTGCTGATCTTCGTCAAGGAAGAGCCCAGGCCCGCGCAAGCCTGATAGAGATCAATGCAAAGACTCGGAAACTTCACCGCAGAGACGCTGAGCGCGCCGAGATAATTAATTGGTTTTCGGATTCGGATGTTCCTCCCGCAAAGCATGTCCTGAGCAACGCCGAAGGGGCGCAAAGACGCTAAGTGACGGGCCGCGACCCGTCATCCCGTCTGGATGCGAGGGATCTAAGAAAGATTTCTCCCTTCGGTCGAAATGACATGTTTTTCTTCCCTTTGCGCCGTGACGCCTTTGCGGCAGATTTTCCGATTCCTTTTTTGAGTACTATGTGTTCTTTGCGGCTAATTTTCCGCTTCGAAATCGCACTCCCATGACCGTCCAAATCATCGCCCTCGCGGCGGCCATCGCCTACGCTTTTAGCTTCATTTTGTCCAAACGCGGCTTTCAATATTCTACGCCGATCACCATCACCTTTGTCTCCCTGCTGATTCAAACCGTCACGCTGTTTACCATTGCGCTGACGCTTACCGGAATTCCGAAGACAACGCCCTTCGTGCTCATGCTCTTCGCCATCGCTGGCGTCTTGCAGGCGGTGGTGCGCCAGCTGACCTACATCGGTATCGAAAAACTCGGCGCCGCCCGCAGCGGGCCGATCCGCGCATCCGTGCCACTTTGGAGCGCCGCCATCGCGATATTTTTTCTTGGCGAAAACATCAGCGCCGCCATCGGACTCGGCACGATTCTAGTCGTCGGCGGAATTTTGCTGATCTCGTGGCGCGCCAATGAGCATATCAAAGACTTCCGCCCGTGGTACATCATCGCGCCGCTGCTCGCGGCGATCTTAGGTGGCATCGTCTACCCGATCCGCCGCTATGCCTTACGCTTCTCCGATGAACCGATCTTTTTCGGCGCGGTGATCGGCGTCGTCGGTCTTTTTTGCACCGTAGCTTATCTCGCCCTGCCGACGACCAAAGAAAAACTCGTTTGGAACCGAGAATCGCTCGTTTACTTCGTCGCCGGAGGCGCGTTCGAATCCCTTGGACTGCTCCTGGTGCTCTACGCGCTCAGCTTCGGCTCTGTCGTCATGGTCACACCGCTCACTGCAACCCTCCCATTATGGCTCGTGCTGCTCGGCAAACTGTTTCTACGCGATGTCGAAAAGATCACCACCCGCACCGTCATTGGCGCCGGCCTCGTGGTCGCCGGCACGATCGCGATCACGCTGGCGAAATAACCATCACTGGGCTTTGTCCAGCTCGGTTAATGGCTCATTCGTGGATGGTGCATACGCCGGAGCCAACATCCGTCAAGCCGGTGCAAACCGGTATCCAGGTGACAATAATGCGGGAATGACGGCAGGGAAGTCGGCTGCTTACTCGATCGCCAACGCCTCCATTAAATCACCGATCGTCGCGAGTTGGTCTAAATTCTCAACCAGCGAAACTATTCTCCCCTGCTGATCCTCCCTCAAGGCTTCACGCGTGCCGCCACGGAATTTGGCCTCAACCTCGGCTTGCGACATGGGATTGCTTGGATGGCCCTTTGGAAAAAATACTTCCGCCCTGCGCCGCTCGCCGTTTTCCAGCGTCAGCTCAACCACGGCGGGATAGCTGCCGGGAGTGTATTGATTAAGAGCAGCGTCGGTGTGAATGGTGATGCGTTCCATAAGCGACTGCATCGCCGGCTGACGCCAACGTTCGTCCTCGAATTGCGCCTGGGTCAACTCGCCGTCGGCGAGCGCCACGGCGGCGAGAAAGTAAAAACTATGATCGGCGGTCTCACGGCTGGTCGGAAAGCGCCGGTCCTGGTCGGCGACTTGGCCGCTGACCAGCGGCACCTCCGCCATGCGCACCGCTATTCGTTTCACTTCCTTCACCGCATCGGCGATGCCCGCGCGCAACTGCAACACACCAGCGATCATGGTCTGAGAAGTGCCGATACAGGGATACGGTTTGATGCTCACGTTGCTGATACGGAAGCGCTCGCGGATCGGTTCGGCCAGAAGATTTAAATCAGCACCCGCAAGTAGGCCGCGATTCAAACCGCGTCGGCCTTCGAGCACCATCATCGGCCCGGTCACGCCCTCGGCCGCGAGCAAAGCGCAGAGCGTCGCTTGCATTGCGACAAAACCATTGGCCATCGCTTTGGCGTTAGACAGCTGGCCGGATCTTATTTCCGCCAGCGTGTTGCCATGGGCCGCAGATAACGCCAAGGCATGAGCAAGTTGGTCGGGCGATAGTTTCATCAAACGTGCCGCGATCGCCGGCGCCGCCAGCGCCGAACCGGTCACATGATCCCACGCCCCACCAGTCTGCACGAGATCTTGTATGCGGCAGTAAATCTCGTAACCGACGGCGACGCTGGCGACGACATCAAGCCCCGAGCTGCGCTGCTGTTCACCCACCGACAGCGCCACGGCGATGTTATCGCTCGGATGGCCGAGATGGCCGTGGCCGACGTAAGCATCGTTCATATCGAGCGCGCGGATCAAAATACCATTGAGCATCACCGCGCTGGTAACCGGCGCGCGCCGCTTGGTTCCGATAATGCTACAGTCGGGCGCGCCGCCGATGTCCGCGAACGTTTTGAGCGCGCGCTCGAAGACCGGTTCGTGCCGTGCCGCCAACGCGCAACCGATGGCATCGAGAATCAGCGTCTTAGTCTTGAACAAAATGTCGGCGGGAATCCGGAGCGGGTCGACATTGAGAGCGATCTCGGCGATCTGTTTGACCAGCGGTAGCTGCATTGGCTGATGAGTATCTTGGGTTATCATATTCCATTCACCACGAAGGCACGAAGCACACGAAGGGTTGACGTAGGGGCACGGCACGCCGTGCCCCTACAACCTCGTGATCTTCCTATTCCCATAGTCGAAAGTTTTCGCGGCACACGCAAATGTTCCAATCCTGAAAGGGGACAGGCAACTTTTCTCTGAAGAACGCGAGAAAAGTAGCCAGTCCCCGTCCTACTTTGCGCCCTTTGCGCGAGATATTCCGAGACCGACCGGTGCGCGAAGCGCACCCTATGAAAACCTTCGTGTCCTTCGTGCCTTCGTGGTGAAAACGATCCTTAGCTTATTCGGTCGCGGCTCTGCCGCGCTAGCCGCGACATGGTTAACTCTCTCTTTTCTCTCCCGGCATCATGCGCGCTCGAAAGCGGCGATGCCGGCCTGGGCGATGGTGACATCGTTTTTCGATGCGCCACTCGCTCCCACGGCACCGATACAACGGCCATTGACCATGATCGGAAAACCACCGGCGATAGTGACAAAAGAACCCGCCCCCGCGGCTAACGTGATGGCGATGGCGTGATGATCGTCGCGCTCATTGCCGCTCGGACTTTTTTTGCCCGACGGGAAGCGGGTGAGCGCCGCACTACGCGCCTTGGCCTGACAGATCGCGACGGAATAAAGCTCGGCTTCTTCAGACCGGCCAAACGCAATCAGATGGCCGCCATCGTCCACCACAGCGACGCTCGCGTGGACGCCAAGATTCTTAGCATTGTCCAAAGCTCCGCGCAAAACCGTCATCGCCCCTTCTTGAGTCAGCTTGATTGTGTTCGCCGTTTTCATCAGCGCTCCTTTCGTTGTGCGTGATGATTAAGTTATCGCGCTACCGCCTGTCAAACAATGTATTGTCGGTCACATTGTGACAACCACCCAAGTGATCTTGACTTTTCACCCACGCTCTCTCTTAATGGGC
>JAERMN010000090.1 GCA_016844625.1 Deltaproteobacteria bacterium | reverse complement strand
AGACTTTTCAAGGTCTCGTGCGCGACTTGGCGCGCCTACCGTTGGATTTTTTGATGGTTACCGGCGAGTTGTTTCTGTCGTACAAAGGGCCGGGCGCGGCCCGTGAGATTCTTATTAAACGAAGCCACTTCGCGGGCGGGGATTTAACCCCGCCGCTATTTAAAATATCGCAAAGGGGATGCTCGCCCTCTTTGGAAACCCCAAAATTTTGTGCCCGCCTCAAGAGGCGGGGTTAGTATAGAATTTAGTTAAACCGATCACGGCGACGCCGGCTTCGACGGTATTGACGGCGGTGACGCGTGGATGCCGAGCACTTGGTTTGAAGCGCGTGGTGACGGCTTCGCCATTTCCTCAAGACCCAGACGAGCGGCCGGTCTAGTTTCTCGCTCACGATGGCATCGAAGTCGTCGCTTTCCGCGGTCTCGGTTATCCCAATTCGAAGGTGATCTGGGAACTGCCGCCTGAAACCGGCTACGACTTGGCGACTTCACTCTTGCGCGGGCATCCGGATGTCGACGGCGTGTACATGCCGTGCAACGAATGGCGCGCGGTGTCAGTCAACGAACGCATCGAGAATGACACCGGGGCAAACCGGTGCTGACCAACACGCAAGCGTGGACTTGGGAGGTGCTCAGAGCTATGGGCATGAACGATCCCATCGGCGGCCATGGCCGGCTGTTACGCCATAGGAAGATTTGGTCGCTGGTTTTTCCTCGGTGCAATCGATTGGTGAGAATAACTCAATACTCATGCCCGATCCCAAACCCTTCCGAAAAAAACGGCCTTCCGCGTGGGACTATTTCTCTACCAAGGTTAGCAAGGCCATGATATTTATGGTCTATGAGCAAAAATGAAGCGGACATAGAAACGGACATTTTAGCGGTCATGGACCGTCAGGAAACTCTAGCACTGATGGAACCGCTGCTTATCGCCGAAGGGTCTCGTCACCGCGGCGAACTTACCGATCTCACGGTCGAAGTGGCCGCTCGTTCAGCCGGATTCCGGCGCAGCCTGCCCGATGGGGTGCGCACGGCCCTGGCCGATCTGGTGCGAGCCATGAACTGCTACTACAGCAATCTTATCGAGGGGCACGATACGCATCCCGTCGATATCGAACGGGCGCTCAAGAACGACTACAGCAACGATCCGCATAAGCGAGACCTTCAGCTCGAAGCGAAGGCGCATATAACAGTTCAGCAGTGGATCGATACTGGAGGACTTGCCGGCCGCCCAGTGTCGCAGGCAGGCATTAGAGAGGTTCACTATCGTTTCTGGAGGAGAATGTGGGGTCAGTCTTTTAATTTCTAGTTTTATCGCGCTATAGTCCGGGCATGACGCGACCGTTACGGTTAGAATTTGCCGGAGCCCTCTATCATTTGACCGCGCGGGGCGACCGGCAAGAAGCGATATTTGTCGACGATAGTGATCGGCGAAGATTTCTCGATTTGCTCGGCAAAGAGATCAACCAGCAGGGTTGGATCTGTTACGCCTTCTGCTTGATGGACAACCATTATCACTTGTTGGTCGAGACCCCCCAGGCCAACTTGATCCGGGGAATGCGCCGGCTCAACGGCGTCTACACCCAAGCGTTTAACCGGCGGCGCAAGAAAGCCGGTCATGTCTTTCAGGGGCGGTATAAATCGATCCTCGTAGACAAAGATAATTACCTTCTCGAACTGTGCCGCTACATTGTTCTCAACCCGGTGCGAGCCAAGAGCGTCAAGGCACCCGGAGATTGGCAGTGGTCCAGCTATCGGGCTACTGTTGGAGAGGTGACGGCGCCCCAATGGTTAGCGGTAAAAGAGGTTCTAAGTTTGTTTTCCGATCGACGGTCCAGTTATCGCAAGTTTGTCATGGAGGGAGTAGGCCAAGGGACGGTGTGGGAGGATCTCACCGGGCAGATCTATCTCGGCGACGAGAACTTTCTAGAGCGGATGCAGGATCTGGCGGACGAGAAAACGGTACAGGGTGTCGCCAAAGCGCAGAGGCATCCACAGAGACCAAAGGCCGAGGAGATACTGCGCACGGTAGCCCGAGAGTACGGCATAACGGTCGGGCAGGTACTGGACCGGAGTCAGGCGGAGGCGTATTGGCTTGGGGTGTATTTAATGCGACGGGTAGGCAATCTATCGTTGGAAGAAGTGGCTGGGCGAGTTGGAGTCACCGCGGCGCGGATATCGCAGATACAAACGAAGATCGAGGAAGGGGTGAGGAGCCGTAGGATGGCATCGGTGTTAGAAAGCTATAAATTAAAGGACTGACCCTTTTTTACTCCTCCCAGAAAAGACGGAGTAGCCCCGTGTGATCCTCTCATGGCTGCATATCTCCAGACGAATAGGGCACGGTTTTAAATCGTGCTATTGGGGACGCTCTGGGATAAGGGTCAGCTAGGGCCCGACGGTTGAGGATAGAGTTTGATGGAGTGGTGATAGCCGTTGGCTGCGCAAGCTCGAAGAAAATGGCCTGCGCCCGTTTACTGACCGTAATTGACGGCAAGAAAGTTGAGTTATCAAAGTCTGCCCCCTGCCCCTATACGCAAGCGTGGACTTGGTAGGCGCTCAGAGCTATGGGGATGAGCGATCCCATCGGCGGCTATGGCCGTCTCCTAGGTCGTGGCAATGAAACTTAAAACACGCCGGCATCGAGCAACTGGTAGACGATATCTTTTAAAGACCCGTCGATGGTGTCGAGGCGGGTGACGGCAGGGCCGCCGTCCAGTGAGTTGACGATCTCCGGCAAGTCTTCCTTCTTGACGCCGGCATACCAATTTTTTTGCGGGTGAACGACGATGTTGGGGCCGAAGTCGCAGCCGCCAAAGCAGATGTAGGGCTTCACTTCGGCGTCGATAGATTTCGCCGCGACCTGCGCGGTGAGTTCCTTCATAAGCTCTTCAGAGCCGCGGCTCTGGCAGTCGACATTCTGACAGACAAAGCAGTTTTGTTTCATCGTTGCGAGTTCCTTTTAAATTTCGATTCTTAAGGCTTGCGTGAGGGTTACCTGGCACTATCACGTTGAATTGGTTCCCCCGAGGTTCACGAAGGACACGAAGGGTTTAATGTAAGGGCGGGTTTGAAACCCGCCCCTACCAAAACTTCGTGATCTTCGTGTCCTTGGTGATGAAGACTCATCCACACCAAACCCAGAAGAATCTCAATTCATCCCTAATCAGTGTATGCCCAGTCCGCTCGCTTGAGCGACTATCTCGTCGACACTCTTATCCAGATCCAGCGGACGGTTGATGCGCGCGTCGTCGCGCTCGGGAACCAGGGCGTAAACTTCGATGCGGTTGCCTTCGGGATCGAGAAAATAGCATGACACGGTGTTACCCATCTCCGTGTAAGCGTGGCTGACGCAGTGGTCGATGGGCACGCCCTTGGCCTTGAACCGTTCATAGAATTCCTTTACTTCGGACGGCTTGTCGACTTTCCACGCGATGTGGGCGATCAGCTTGGCTTGGCCTTCCCGGCCCGTGGTCAGAGCGAGCTCATGATCTTCCTTTTCAGGATCGGAGGTCAAGAACACCATGCGCCGCTCGTTTACGCGATACTTCACAAGTCCAAGCACGTCGGTGTAGAACTCGACCATTTTATCCAAGTCATTGACGTAGAGCACCACGTGGCTAAGGCCTCTGATCTTAGGCATATGCAGGTCTCCTTTACTGGGTTGGTTCAGGGCACAACGAGAACGATCACTGGGGTGAAACTATCCGATAAGTTTATCTTGTGTCAACATGGGGAAGGCTGTAACGGAAAGTAAAAAGTAAAAAGTAAAAAGTAAAAAGTAAAAAGGCAAAAGTAAAAAGTAAAAAGGCAAAAGTAAAAAGTAAAAAGGCAAAAGGCAAAAATTAGGGCGATTGTCATGAATCGAGTCAAAGCGAAGAATTCAACTGCGACGATAAAGCGAGTTTCGTCGCAAGCGGAACTGGTGCAAGCCTTGACGATCCGCATCCTTGTGTTCGTGCGGGAGCAAGGCGTGCCGGCGGAGATTGAATTGGATACTGATGATCAACGGGCGATTCACTTTCTTGCGATTAAATTGGCCAAGGCGGTGGGAACCGCGAGAGTTGTCATGCGCCGCGGTGACGCGAAGATTGGGCGCATGGCGGTGCTCAAGAGTTATCGGCGCAAGGGTATCGGCGCTGCCTTACTCAAGCGTGCAATTTTATCAGCGAAAAGATTGCATGCGCGGCGGATTTATTTGCACGCACAGGTGGCAGTGATCGGATTTTACCAACGGATGGGGTTTCGCGCGGTCGGCCGGGTGTTCGATGAAGCAGGAATTGCACATCGAAAAATGATTCTCAGAGGGGAGTAACCACAAAGGACACATAGAACGAAGATTCGGATTCGGAGGATTAGCCGCAAAGAACGCAAAGTTCGCAAGAAGGAATCGGAATGGTAGGGGCAACCCCTGTGGTTGCCCTTCCGATGCGTTTGTTATCATCGGCGGCGATAGCCACGGGAAAATTTGCCGGCGCTGCGAGAACTTTCAACCCTAGTAGTAACAAACAATTACTCGCCGCGTTGATGGCCCTTGGTAGGGTCTTTCCCTCGGTTCCGCCTTTACGGTACAGTCCGATCATCACTCGAGAAAAATTGTGGAGGCTTCCATGGACCCAATCGCACCGACAATCTTACAAGTTGCCAATTCTAAAAGTCGCAGGCTGCGAGAGCTCGTTCGCGCGCCGGAGATACTCGTCATGCCCGGCGCCTACGATGTCTTGAGCGCCTTACTGTTTCAGCAACTCGGCTTCCAGGCGATTCAATGCACCAGCGGCGGCATCGCCGCGGCGTTGGGCTATCCCGACGGCGAAGTGATGAGCCGCGATCTGTTCATTCAATTAACATCGAGCTTCGCCGCCGCCGTGTCGGTGCCGGTCAATGCCGACGGCGAGAAAGGCTATGGTGACGAAGAGGGTGTGAAAGAAACCGTCAGATTACTGGTTGGCACCGGAGTGGCGGGGATGAATCTGGAGGACAGCGTCGCTAAAGGCGGCAGCGGTCTGGTCGAGCTTTCTCAACAGCTGCGAAAGATCAAATCCATCATGGACACCAAGCAGGAATTGGGCAGCGAATTTTTTCTTAACGCGCGCGTCGACTCGTTTCACGTCATTCTCAACGATCCGAAAAAAGCGCTCGATGAAGCGATTTGCCGCGGCAACGCCTACGCCGAAGCGGGTGGCGACTGTATTTTTTACTTAAATCTCCATTCCGCCGAGACCATCGGCATGGTCGCCAAGGAGGTGAAGGCGCCGGTCAGTATTCTTGCCGGGCCGCAGTCGCCGAGCGTGAGCGAGTTGCAGGACTTGGGCGTGGCGCGGGTGAGTTACGGCTCAGGCTTCATGAAGGCGGCGATCACCGGCACCAAAAAATTGGCCCAAGAGATTTTGGAGAAGGGCACGTGCAGCCTATTGAAAGACGGCGTGCAGACACCGGAGATCAACGCACTGGTGGCAAGAAAGAGATGACTCGCGTGAAGGCGCCAAGCTTGAGAACAAATAAATTCGAAGCACGAAACTCGAAAGCGGCCCCGCGGACCGAAACAAATTCAAATGTTCAAAAAAAGACAAAATGCAAAACAACTTCAATTTGGATTCAGTGTTTTGGATTTTCCGGGTTTGGGATTTATTTCCGCCGCGGTTTGTTTCGGATTTAGATATTCGGATTTCGGATTTTATTTAGCTCGATTCGTGTCGCAGTAAACTTTATTCTGTATTAACCCCGCCTCTTGAGGCGGGAACAATATTATAGGGTTTCCAAAGGGGACGAGCATCCCCTTTGCGATATTTAAATCAGCGGCGGGGTTAAGTCCCCGGCCGCGAAGTGGCTTGGTTTAATGAAGCGGTTTTGTCGAACATTGAAAAGTTAGGATCGAGGGCAATCCCATGGCGACGCCTTACCGCGAAAAGTTAGACAAGATTCGCATGGCCTTTCCGCAGCCGGTGTCGGACCGGGTGCATGATTCTTACTTCGTCCATAGCATCATGCGCGCTTTGGATTTGGTCGATAGCCTCAAGAGCGAAGTGCCGGTGCTCGGGCCGCGCGAACCGCTGGATTACGCCGCCGCGCAGCAGGCCCAGCTGCCGGAGGGCTCGTCGACGGTGGAAGAAGTGACAACGAATCTGGTCGACTATTTCAAAGGGCTGACGATCTGGGGCCATCCGCGCACGCAGATCAACGTTGTGCCGCCGCCGTCGATTTCATCCTTGATTGCCACGGTGTTGACCGGACTCTACAATCCGAACTTGGCGTGGGACGAATACAGCCACAAGGTCGCGCTTGCGGAAGTCGAGGCAGTGGCGATGTCGGCGTCGCTAATGGGTTACGATCCGGCGCGCGCCTCCGGCGTGTTCACCTTCGGCGGCACCGGGACGACGCTCTACGGCGTCAAAGTCGGTCTGGAAAAAGCCGTGCCCGGCGCGATGCAAAACGGCGTCGGCGCGGGCGCCATCGTTTTCGCCAGCGATTGTAGCCACTACTGCCGTTACAACGTCGCCGGCTGGCTCGGCCTGGGCGCGAAGAATCTGATCACGATTTCCACCGACGGGCGCAATACGATGAAGATCGATATCCTGCGCGACCAGGCGCGCGCCGCCCTGCAAAGCGGCTGGCCGATCGCCGCCATCGTCGCGACTCTCGGCACCACGGACGCGTTCGGCCTCGACGATCTCGAAGCGATCGTTAACTTGCGCGACGAGCTGGTCCAAGAATTCAATTTGCCTTATCGCCCGCATGTCCACGCCGATGCGGTGATCGGCTGGGCTTGGCAAGTATTTAGCGACTATAATTTTGAGACCAATCCTTTGGGTTTTCGCCCGCGCACGGTGCGCGCCCTGGCGGGCGCGTCGCAGCGCATTCGCCATCTGTCGCTGGCCGATTCCATCGGCATCGATTTTCACAAGACCGGTTTCACGCCGTATATTTCGAGTTTGGTTCTGTTCAAAGATCGCGACGATCTCAATCTGCTGAGCCGCAGCCAGGAACAGATGCCGTATCTCTATCAGTTCGGCGAGCACCGGCCGGGAATGTTCACGCTCGAAACCTCGCGCGGCGGCATGGGCGCGCTGGCGGCACTGGCCAATCTTAAGCTGCTCGGCAAAGAAGGCTTGCGCGTCACCATCGGTCATATCGTCGAGATGACGCAACTATTGCGCGAACATCTTGAAGGGCATGCGTCGACGTGTGTCCTCAACCGCGACAACTTCGGCACGGTGACTTTGTTCCGCGTTTATCCTGACGGCGTCGATACGTTTGCCATTAAGGATCAGGAGATGAACGATGCGGTGTTTCGCGCCGCGCTGCTGCGTCACAACGACTACAACCGAAAAATTTATGACTATGTCCACAAGGAAGCGATGGCCGGGCGCGGCGTGGTGATTTCGCTGACGGATTCATACCGCCAGACGAGCTATGACGAGCCGGTGCTGGCGCTCAAATCGTTCATTCTCTCGCCGTTCACCGACGAGGCGAACGTCGAAGCGGTGGTCGAGAAGGTTTTGGAAGCGCGCGGTAAGATCGCGGTTTGATCGGCATGACTGCAATGGTTTGGCCAAATAAACGAAGCTGCTTCGCGGCCGGGGAATTGACCCCCGGCGCCTATTAAAATAGCGCAAAGGGGATGCTCGCCTTCTTTGGAAACTCCATTTAATGGTTCCACGCTGAAATCCGCGTGGTCAACAACAAGTGTCGTCGTGTCGCTGCACATCGCGCCAAGCGGAGCGGCGCCGATGCAAACGATGAGCCGCGTGAATGCCATCGCTGGGCGCGGCCTCGAAGGCGACCGCTACTGCAACCTTTCGGGAACCTATTCGAGCCATCCGGGCGATGGGCGGCAGGTGACATTGATCGAAGTCGAAGCGCTCGAAGCGCTCCGGCGCGAATACCAGATTGCGCTCCAACCCGGCTTGGCACGGCGCAATATCGTCACCTGCGGTGTCGCGTTGAATCATTTGATTACGCGAGAATTTCGCATCGGCGCAGTCATCCTGCGCGGCACACGACTGTGCGAGCCATGCCAGCATTTGGAAAAACTCAGCAGCAAGGGGGCAATGCGCGGTTTGATTCACCGCGGCGGTTTGCGCGCGGAAATTATTGCCGGCGGATTGATTCAGGTGGGTGATCCGATCGTTGTGGTGAAAGACTAAAACGGCTGGCGTAGTTTTGTCATGACAATTGGCGCATTGATTCTTATCCTCGCCGCCGCGGTGATTCATGCCACTTGGAATCTGCTCAACAAGCAGGCGAGCGGCCACCCGACGTTTACCTGGCTCGTTGCGGTGCTTTCGGCGGCGTTCTACGCGCCGGCGACGATTACCATCATTGAAATCTGGCAATTGAAAATCGGTTCCGTCGAGGTCGGCATGATGGCCGGCAGCGCAGCGCTGCACACGGCGTATTTCGTGCTGCTCAATCAAGGTTATCGCGCCGGCGATCTGTCGTTGGTTTATCCCTTGGCGCGCGGCAGCGGACCGCTGCTTTCGAGCATCGCGGCGATTATTTTTCTCGGCGAGCGGCCGTCGCTGATCGCCATGGCGGGGGTGCTGCTGATCATCGGCGGCGTCTTGGTTCTCGCCGGGAACTTGTCACAGCTGCGCCACAGCGACAATCGCTCGGCGGTCGGTTATGCGCTGACCACGGGGTTATTCATTGCCGCCTACACTCTGTGGGACAAGCAGGCGGTGAGCCGCTTCGCCATCGCACCAATCGTAATGGACTGGGGCGCTAACGTCGGCCGGGCGGCCTTGCTTACGCCCTACGCGCTAAAATTCTCGGACCAAGCGGTTAACGAATGGCGCAAGCATAAATTCGAAGCGATCGCCATCGCGATTCTTATCCCACTTTCATACATCCTTGTGCTTACCGCGATGCAATTCACGCCGGTGAGCTACGTCGCGCCGGCGCGGGAGATCAGCATATTGATCGGCACGGCGATGGGCGCGCGACTGCTCGCCGAAGGCGATGCGCCGCGCCGCTTGGGCGCGGCCTGTGCGATGGTTTTGGGCGTGGTGGCGCTGGCGATCGGATAGAACCCTGGTTCAAAACGTTTAAGCCGTTCAAATCGTTCAAACCGTTGGGACTCGGAGCAGCGATGAACGCTAAAGATGAATCGTTCAAAGATTTCGTGCTCGATCAGTTGCATGATTTG
>JAERMN010000089.1 GCA_016844625.1 Deltaproteobacteria bacterium | reverse complement strand
CGGCCCCATCGGATCGGTGGTCGCCAAACGATAGGCGCGGATGAACGAATCCGGCACCGCCTCGACGCTCGCCGGCTGATCGTCCCACTTGCAGAAGTCACGCACGAGATTGCCCTGCACGTTCGCCGTGTGCACCCAGTCGATCCACGGCCGGCGGTTCGCAGAATCCATCGGCCCCGTGCCACCGAGGACGATCACCGGAAGCCGGTCCGCCCAGGCGTTGTAGATCGCCATCGACGCGTGTTGCAGGCCGACGACGTTGTGGACAGCCGCGGCCATCGGCTTGCCCTTGGCGCGCGCGTAGCCATGCGCCAGCGCGACGGCGATCTCTTCATGGTTGCAAAGAATAATCTCCGGCGCGTGATTGCCGCCGTAATTGACCAACGAGTCATGTAAACCGCGAAAGGTTGCGCCAGGGTTGATCGCGATATATTCGAACTCGAAGGCCTTCATCACGTCGACTACGACATCCGATCCCCACTCAGCACGAGGCTTTTCCATTTTTTGCTGTTTAGCCATGGATTCCAATCCTTTCGTCAATAAACGCACCCACTTCGGGGCCGGGGTATTGACCCCGGCGCCAATTTAAATATCGCAAAGGGGATGTTCAACCCCCTTTGGAAACCCCATTTAATTGTTCCACGCTGCAAGCAGCGTGGTCCGCTTTAAATAAGAAAACCGATTCACCTCGGCGTCTTCCTTTCCGGACAACTCGAAACCCGGAACCTGACACCCGGAACCGCGCTAGCGTTTCGGAATCTCCATGCCGCGCTTGACCGCCGGCCGTTGTGAAATCTGCTCATACCAACGCTTCACGTTGGGAAAGTCCCCAAGATTCACATGATGGCCTTCGTGGCGCCAAACCCATGGGTAGGTCGCGATGTCTGCGATCGAGTATGCGCCAGCGAGATATTCGCTCTCGCCCAATTGTTGGTTCAGCACGTTGTAGAGCCGCACGGCTTCTTTGTAAAAGCGTTCGATGGCGTAAGGCACTTTTTCTTCCAAGCGATAAAAATAATTGGCTTGGCCAAACATCGGGCCGACGCCGCCCATCTGAAACATCAGCCATTGAATAACCGTGTAGCGCTCAGCCAAATCGACCGGCCAAAATTTGCCGGACTTCTCCGCCAAGTACATGAGTATCGCGCCGGATTCGAAAAGCTTAAACGGCTTGCCGCCGGGTCCTTCGGGATCGATGATGGCGGGAATCTTGTTGTTCGGATTGATCGCGAGATATTCCGGCTTCATCTGATCGCCCTGGCCGATATTGATGGCGTGCACTTCGTACGGCATGGCGATTTCTTCGAGCATGATCGAAACTTTTTTGCCGTTCGGCGTGCCCCAAGTATAGAGTTGAATCATGCGACGACTCCTTTCGCTTCTCTTTGAGATTTAATGTTGTGCGTGCTCATCCAAACCAGGAAAATGGAAAGAATCAAACAGGCCAGAGAAATGGAAAAGGCGACCATATAACTGTGCATAACGTCAAAAATATAGCCACCGAGCCAGGCGCCGATGGCGCCGCCGACGCCGACGCTGAGAGTGAAATAGCCAAAGATCGCGCCAAAGTTTTTTCCCTGGAAAACATCGATGGTGATCGCCGAGAGTACCAGCGCCCGCGAACCCTGGCCGAGACCGTAAAAGACCGCGTAGACGTATAATAAGATCGGCAACGAAGTGTTGGTCGTTGCCATCAATGCCACCGTCCCGACGGCGGAAACAAGCTGCACCCAGGTGTAGACGACCTCCCGCCGTATGACATCGGATAAATAACCGAAGCCGATCCGGCCGGCGATGCTGACAACGCCCATGACGCCAAATACCGATGCCGCAAGAATTTTCGGGTAGCCGACGTCCACGGCGTGGGCCACCTGGTGCGTGACGATGATCTGATTGCCAAGACTGGCGAGCACTCTGGTCGTGAAGAGCAGCCAGAACGATGAGTTGGTGAGCGCCCGTTTGACTGTCCAGTCGTTGTCGTCACTGCTTACGTTGAGCCGGCCGTGGGAAGATCCGTGCGTCTTGCCGCTGGCCGCCTGCGGCTCTTCCGGGCTTGGCGGAATCAACAAAAATATCGGCGGGATGACAAAAACCACGACCAGCGCCGCAAGTCCGAGGTAGGCCGACGGCCAACCCCAGTTCAGGATCATCGCCGCAGTGGCCGGCACGAGTAGAAAAATCCCGACACCACCACCGGCCCAGGCGATGCCCAAGGCGGTCGCTTTACGACTGGCGAAATGGCGCGAGATGATCGCCACATGCGGCACCATGCCGATGAGCGAGATGCCCGCCGCGGTGATGATCCCCACCCAAAAATACAAGCCCCACACCGATGAGATCGTCGCGCTACACGCCAACCCAAAGGCGAGCACGAGAGCGCCGAGCAGGAGGGTTTTGCGGCCGCCGAGTCTGTCGGTCAACGTGCCGACCACCGGATGGAAGATGCCTTCCACCATGATCGACAACGACAACGCGCCGGCGGTCACCGCGCGCGACCAGCCGAAGGCATCGAGGAATGCGACAAAAAACACTCCGAAGGTGCCATGCAGGCCGCGGCCGACGCCGATGTGGACAAATCCAAGTACCACCACGCCGTAACGCTTAACCGCGGAGAGCCAAGATGAGGCGGCTTCGCTCATGACCCTAAAGCCTTATCGTGAGTGCAGTTTAAAGTCTAACCATGATCGCCTTTCAACTCATCAGAGATTAAACGAAACCACTTCGCGGGCGGGGATTTAACCCCGCCGGCGATTAAAATATCGCAAAGGGGATGCTCGCCCCCTTTGGAAACCCCATAATTTTGTGCCCGCCTCAAGAGGCGGGGTTAACATAGAATTTAACCCAAGTGGAAGTTGGCTTGACAGGCCCTACAAGACTGTACCATGATCGAGAAAATCTTGAAGCGGAGGAAACCATCATGAAAGGCGCGTTCAAACATGTCGCTCTATTTACCGAAGACCCGGATCGTTTGCTCGATTTCTACCAAAAAAACTTGGGCTTCAGCCTGATCCACCGCTCGCCGTCAGGCTCGCTCTACACCACCGACGGTTTGATCATGTACGCCATGTTGAAAAAGCGCGAACAGTCGGAAGCACGCTGGATCGGTTACGATCACTTCGGTTTTCACGTCGACAACATGGCAGAAGCCAAGAAACGGGTTACCGAGGCGTTGCCCGATTGCCAGTGGGGACAGCGGCCCCAGGATGGACGCTACGCGGAATATCGCTTCCTCGACATGAATGGCCACCCAGTGGACGTTTCCGAACAAGGCTTTCGCACCAGCGGCGACTTGGAACCGCCGACGGTGCGCCATGTCGACATCGGCGCCGCTGATCCGGTGAAAACCGCGACGTTTTACCGGAATACTTTTGAGCTGAAAGAGTTGAGTCGAAGCGACAACGACGTGGTCCTGTCAGACGGAACCGTCAGCGTGACCTTCGTCAAGCACCAAGGCGGCGGGTCCTGCCAGCTCCAAAGTATGGGCATGGAGGTAAAAGATCCCGAAGCCGCCGCCAGCGCATTTCCGCACCACAAGTCCCTGGGCAACGACACATTCGAAGTCCAGGACATTGATGGCAACAAGCTACAATTGGCCAAACATTGGCAGGTGTAGGCGTTCCAGCAGGCGCTCTCGACGACCTCGAATCCTCAATGCACGAACCAAGCAGTAAGCAAAATTGTCGTTAATTTCGGTTCTTCCGGGTTTACTGTGAAACTGTTTTCACCACGAAGGTCGCCAAGCAGTTTCAGCAAGCCTTCAAGCCCCACGGCGGCGCGCATTAAATTGCGCGCCAGTTGGCCCGCAGGCTCGCGGTAGGCAGGATCACGGTTTACATCGATGGCACAGTCAAATCTATACGGAAAAGTCGCCGCGGGTGAATTCTACCGCAAAGCCGGCGCGAGACTCAAAGAAGACGCCGATCCATCGCAGATCGCCCATAAAGTCGGCACCTCCCAGCGCACGCAGCCATTGCTCCACGCCTATCACATGTTCGACAAAGCGCATGTCGTGATGCTGACCGAAGAAGGATTGCTTCCCAGGGAAGATGGCGTCGCGATCCTGCTCGCCTTTCGCCAGATGGAAGCCGAAGGCTGGCAGCGCATTCGTGGTGAAGGTGGCCACGGTTTGTTCTCCGGCGAGGCCTATCTCATCGAAAAACTCGGCGAGGAGATCGGCGGCAAGATTCACCTCGGCAGAAGTTCCGGCGATCTAAATTCCGTCTCCGCTCGCGTCGGCCTGCGGGAAAAATTGCTCAACACGATGGCAGCGGTGCTGCGCTGCCGTGAGGCTTACCTCAAGCTTGCCGAATTGCATCTGGAAACGGTACTGCCGACCTACACCATGTGGCAGCAAGCCCAGATCGGCACCTTCGCCCACTATTTAGTCGCCTGGGCTTTGCCGCTGGAGCGCGACTTCGAGCGGCTCGCCGGCGCCTATGACCGAACCAATTTCAGCTCCGCCGGCGCGGGTATCGGCACCGGTTCGGATTTTCCATTGAACCGACAGAGAACCGGCGAACTCCTCGGCTTCGACGGCATCTGCGAAAATGTCAGAGACGCCAACGCCGGGCGCGATTTTGTCCTCGAAGGGCTGAGCGCGGTGACAATTTTGATGACTAACGTCGCCTGGGCCACCGACACGATCTATCTTTTTTCGTCCAACGAATTTAGTTTTGTCGAAATGGCCGATCGTTACTGCGGCTCGAGCAGCATCATGCCGCAGAAGAAAAATCCCCACTCGCTGATGAATGTCTCGGAGATGGCAAGCCAGTTGACCGGAGCGCTGACAGCGGCGTTGACCAACGCGCGCAGCATCTCAGGATCGATCAAGGCGGTATTGCAAAACTTCGATGCCACCGTCGAAGCGCTCGACCTCTGGTCCGGCATTATCTCAACGTTGCAAGTGAACAAGAAAATCATGCGCCGGAAAACTACCGACTTCTGGGCGTTGGCGACGGACCTGGCCGGCGCCATTGTGCGCGAAGCGAAGTTACCCTGGCGCACCGCGCACCAGATCACCGCAATCCTCGTCCGCATGGCATTAGAACGAGGCAAAAAGCCCGCCGATGTCGACACCGCTTTTGTCGACCAGGCGGCCAGGGAATACATCGGCGAGCCGGTCAACTTGAGCGATGATAGCATACGTGAAGCGCTCAATCCCCTGCGCGCCGTCAAAGCCCGCACTCTGTTCGGCGGCACCGCGCCAACGGAAGTGAAACGGCAAATCGATCGGTGCTACGTGCAGCTGCGCGAGGACGGCGAATCATTGGCTGGTAAGCGTAAAAAATTAACCGAGGCGGCGGAGATGCTGGAACAAACTATTGACTCGATCGTTGGAGCCAATTAACCGGAGGGAGCCATGAAATATCTGGCGATAATTCTATTGGCCATTTTTTTCGCGCCGAGTTTCGCCGCCGCCCAGGAGATCAGACGAGAAGCGTTGATCGAAGGCGCCAAGAAAGAGGGCAAGCTGCAGATTTATGCCCTGCTCGTGGTTTCCGATCACGCCCAGATAATCGAACGCTTCAAAGCGAAATATCCGTTCATCGACGTAGCGCTTTACCGCGCCACCAGCGAACGGATGTACACCCGCATCGAGACCGAAACGCGCGCCAATACTCACCTGGCCGATGTCATCGGCATATCCGGCTTTCAAATGCATCAACTCATCAAGCGTGGCATCCTCGGCAAATACGAATCGCCGGAGCGCAGGCTTATCGATAGCGTCTTCAAAGATAAAGACGGCCACTGGACCGCCTACTACCTCAATCCGATCGTCACGGCCTACAATACCCGGCAAGTCACTTACCAAGAATCGGCCAAGGATTACGGCGACCTGCTCGACCCAAAATGGAAGGGCAAATTGGTCATGGAGGACGAGGAAATAGAATGGTTCGCCACCATGATGAGTTTTTGGGGCGAAGAGAAAGGCTTGGCCTACATGCAGAAACTGGCGGCGCAGAAGTTTACCTTCCGCCACGGCCACACGCTTATGACGCAGTTGGTCGCCGCCGGCGAGTATCCGGGCGCGGTGTTCGTCTACGCCCCGCAAACGCAATCGATCAAGGCCAAGGGTGCGCCCATCGACTGGAACCCGCCCAACCCCACGGTAACCGGCCTAAACCTGATGGGCGTGGCAGCGCGCGCACCCCATCCCAACGCCGCCCGTCTTTACGTCGATCATATGCTTTCAGAGGAGATTCAGCGCGACTACATCGTCGGCAAGTTTTTCAAGATCTCGGCGCGCCAAGGCATCAAGAGCGCCATCCAACAGAAGTTCGCAAACGTCAAAATGTTTCCCGTCGACATCGCGCAATCCGAGCATCTCGAGAAACACGAGAAGCGTTATCGGGAAATCTTTCTCGCGGACCGGTAATACAACCATGGGCACGACTGAAGAGATCGCCAGTTTTTTGACTGCGACGCGGGCCCAAGACATTCCTGGAGAAGTTCTCGCCCTCGCCAAACGCGGCGTCATTGACACCCTTGGCGTCGCCATCGGCGCCGCTTCGCATCCGGTCGGCGACATACTGGCAAAGACATTTCCGCCGGCAGGCGCGGGGGACGCGTTTCTGTGGAACGGCCGCGGCAAGACCGGCACTTTGGACGCAGCCCTGTCCAACGGCACCCTCGCCCACACTCTCGATTTCGACGATGGCGGCGTGGCTCTCACGCCCATGCACCCGTCATCGCCTGTGCTGGCAGCGGTTTGGGCGCTGGCTGAAAGCCGGGGTCTATCGGGCCGGGAGATTCTGGCTGCCTATGCGCTGGGCGTGGAAGTCGAGTGCAAGCTCGCCAGCGCGGTCTCGCTCACACACTATGACCATGGCTGGCACAGCACGGCAGTGATCGGAAGTTTTGGCGCCGCTGCGGGCGTGGGTTGGCTCCTTGGACTTAGCGCGGAACAGTTACGCACGGCGCTCGGCATCGCCGCCTCCATGACCGGCGGGTTGCGCGCCAACTTCGGTACCATGACCAAGCCGCTCCATGCTGGATTGGCGGCGCGCAACGGCCTAATGGCCGCGCAACTTGCGCAAGCGGGCTGGAGCGCCAATCAAAACATCTTGGAAACCAAGAAAGGCTTCTTTGAGGTTTTTCAATGCGGCGAAGTCGGCGAACTGAATCTTGGCAATCCGTTCCATTTCCAATTGCCGGGCGTTTCCATCAAACGCTTCCCGTCCTGCTCGGCGACGCACCACTGCATCGAAGCCATGTTCACTCTCAAACGCGACCATAATCTCCGCGCCGATCAAATCGACGCGATCGAATGCCGCGTGCACGCCGTGTCCTATCAAGCGGTGCGCAAAGAGCCGAAAGTCGAGAGCGCCGAAGCGGCGCGCTTCAGTTTGCACTTCACAATGGCGCTGGTGCTGCTCGAAGGCGGCGTCGAGCTCAAGCATTTCTTGCCTGAGACGCGCAACCGCGACGACGTGCGCGCTCTGATGGCCAAAGTTCGCGTCGCCGTCCATCCCGAGCTTGAAACCCTCGAATCGAAGAACAAAGTCTTCGGCGAAGTTCAAGTTCGCTTGAAAGACGGCGGCGTGCTCACGCAACGCGCCACGCAAGTGCGCGGGCGGGCGCCGCTGGCACTGACCGACGCCGATGTCGAGGCGAAATTTCTCGGCTGCGCCGAACCGGCCTTGGGCACAGCCAAGGCGCAGGCGCTTCTGTCCGCGCTGCGGCGAGTGGAGGAACAACCTAAAATACGCAGCTTGCTGCCAGCGGCCTTCGGACTTGCATAATAACTTCACCCCACATAATGATCCGCGAAAGGAGCGCGGGCATTGCTGTCTGCGATTGAACCAGCGCGGGTTGGAAACCCCGCGCTCCAGTAATCCGAAAACGATTTGAACGGCTTGAACGTTTTGAACGAATTGAACGAGTTAGTATTCAGCAGGAGGAACAACCGTGGCTACTCTGAATGAAATTGAAACTGACGTCTTAGTGATCGGCGCCGGCAACGCTGCCCTGGTGGCGGCTGAAGCGGCCTATGACGCGGGCATGAGAGTGATCGCGCTGGAGCGCGCGCCAAAACAACGGCGCGGCGGCAATTCGGCGTTTTCCGGCGGGCTGTTTCGTTTCGCCTTCAAAGAATTTGAACATGTCAAGGAAATCATCAAAGACACTCCCGGCATTGACATGAAAGATGTCGACGTGGAACCCTATCCAACCGATATGTTCTACAGCGACTTGATGCGGGTTACCGAAGGTTTGGCCGATCCGGCGCTTTCTGAGATGTTGGTCAACAAGTCGCAGGAAGTCGTCACCTGGATGGCGCGCCACGGCATCGAGTGGGAACTGCACATGAGCCACGTCGCCAAAGTAAAGGGGAAATATGTCTGGCGCTCCGGCACCATTCCGGTGTCCTCGCGCGGCGGCGGCCATGGCCTGCAAGAAATGCATTTCAATCATGTCGAAAGCCGCGCCATCGAAGTGCTCTACGGTGCCCGCGCCCTGGAACTGTCGCAGGACGCAAGCGGCGCCGTCGACGGCGCCCTGGTGGCAGCGCCGGGCGGCAAACAAAAGATTCACAGCAAAGCCGTGATCCTTGCCTGCGGCGGGTTCGAGTCGAATCCTGAAATGCGTGCGCGCTATCTCGGCCAGAACTGGGACCTGGTTAAAGTGCGCGGCACCCGCTACAACACCGGCGACGGCATCAAAATGGCGACCGATATCGGTGCCAGCCCCTTCGGCCACTGGAGCGGCTGTCACGCCTCGGTCATCGATGCCGAAGCCCCGGCGGTCGAAGCCGCCACCGATGAAAGCACGCGTTACTCGTATCCCTACAGCATTATGGTCAACATGAACGGCGAGCGCTTCGTTGACGAGGGCGAAGACTTTCAAGTTTACACCTACGCCAAAACTGGCAGGAGAATCCTGGCACAGCCAGGGCAAATCGCTTACCAAATATATGATAGGAAAACCGTGCCGTTGCTGCGCAGTACTTACATGCGCGCCCGGCCGATTGTCGCGAACTCAATTGACGAGCTGGCCGACGGCCTCGGCGCGAACCAGTCTCGCCTGGGTCTCGCCGGTGGAATTCGATTCGTCGAAACGCGACGGCAAATGCACCACCGGACTGGCCGTCGACAAATCCAACTGGGCGTCGCCCATCGATTCTCCACCCTATCAAGCCTACGCGGTAGCTTGCGGCATCACGTTCACTTACGGCGGACTGAAGATTGACCCGGCATGTGCGGTACAGACCGCCGATGATACGGCGATCCCCGGCCTGTGGGCCGCGGGTGAGTTGACCGGCGGATTTTTTTACCACAACTATCCAAGCGGCTCAGGCCTCATGCGCGGCTCCATCACCGGTCATGTCGCCGCTAGCGAAGCGGTAAAATATATCAAGGGGAAATAGCATCAAGTCGCGTGTTTCATGTTCCGGGCGTCGAGCCGCCGCTCACCGCAACAATAGCGGCGCCGCTGCGCTCGCCATACCGGCATTGTTATGGGCGGCGTTGGGAACCGTCCGGAGCTGCCAATTGAACGAGACGTTCAGATTATCAGCCTGGCGTTCTGCGGCTCGGAAAAATGCCTGTCCGCGCTCGAAACGATTGCCCCCTTGGCGCTTTGCTTGAGCCGTGCGGCTCAGTTGCGGATGG
>JAERMN010000088.1 GCA_016844625.1 Deltaproteobacteria bacterium | reverse complement strand
ATAAAAATCGTATTGCCGCTGACCTGGACGGTATACTGGGAAGCGCCGATGACGGTGGCGCGAATGCGCGCATTGGGTTCCATCACCAACAGGCCCAAATCGGCCATGCGCCGGTGCACTTCGTCGGCGATCAGCGGGCCGAGATCGCCAAAAGTGGTCTTGCTGCGATTGTAAATAAACTCCGATACACCGCCGGAAAACATCACGCAATCGATTTCGCCTTGATAGGAAAGCGGCGGCAGCCGGAGCACGCTCTTGATGTCATCGCTAAGCGTGTCCGGTTTGAGCATGGCCAATAGTTTGTCCGTCATGCCCACGGCCATTTTGCGCAGATTTTCTTGCGGAAGTATTTGTCCGAGTTCGACTGAGAACCCGGCCCAGGCGGCATGTTTTCGGCCGGCTTCTTCGATGCGCACGATGGCGCCATCTTTGTCGAAAGCGAGCAGGCGGGCGCCGATATCGATGGCAGAAACTTCTTGCACCTTGCCGTTGTTGCAAAGAGCGAATTTGCTGGTGCCGCCGCCGATATCGATATTCAAAACCACACCGCCAATTTTTCCCGAGTGCGCGACAGCGCCCGAGCCGTGCCCCGCCATGGTCGCTTCGAGGCCGTCGCCGGCACTGACGGCGACGAATTTGCCGGCTTCCTGCGCGAATAGGTCGGCGATAGCGCGGGCGTTACGCCGGCGCACGGCAACGCCGGTAAGGATCAATGCGCCGGTGTCGACTTCTTCGCGGCGAATTTTCGCGTCTTTGTATTGCTGGTTGATAAAAGCGCCGAGCGCTTCGACGTCGATGCGCGTGTCGTCGACGTAGGGCGTGAGCAGTATTTGCGATTCGTTCAATATTTCGCGTTTGGTGACGCGGTAGCGCGAGCCTTCGAGGGTCAGTTCGAGCCGGGAAAAAACCAGATGCGATGTCGAGGATCCGATATCGACGCCCACGCTGGTCAGTCGCAGATTTTCTTCGTCCTGCATGTGGCGGTTGGCATTGGAAAACGAACCTCTGGGTGTGGTGGCCATGAGTATTCCTGACGATTAGCTAATGAGAGTAGAAAGGGTTCGGGCGTGTAACCGGTTTCGGGTTTCGAGTTTCGGGTGTCGCGTAAACCGAAACTCGAAACCTCGAACCCGCAACGTGGTCAGTAGGAGTTCTTGTAAAGATCGGGTTCCATGCGCGACTGCGCGCCGACGCTAGCCAGAGTTTCTTCGAACTCTTTACGCAGATACGGATCTTCTTCGTTGTATGGGATCGCCGTGCCGCCGTCTTTCATATCGATGGCGCCGTAGTCGATGCCCTTTTCACCGGGCTTGCCGCGATCGCGCCCAGGCGCGTTGGGACCGAACCAGGCGGTAAGGCGCAACGGCTCTTTGCTGGCGCCAAAGTGAGCGTGGAACCAATTGCCGCTCAGCGGCGCAGCGCTCACCATGCCCACCGGTTCATAGTCCTGTCGTCTGATTTGTTCCGTCGTGCCTTTTTCCCAGGGATGGGTGCCTAGTTCTGACGGCCAGGTGTAGGTATATCCTTTGCCGCTGAGGCAAATTAGCACGGCGGCGGAGCCGTGCGCATGTGCCTTCGAGTAACGGCCGGTTTCATGCTGACCGATCCACATGTAGAATTGCTGGCCAGCCATGTGCGGTTCGATGCGCCGGTAACCCGGCGAGCGCCGGTTATCCATCGGCAACTCGCAGGACATCACGTCTGGAATGATATTGGTCTGACGCATGGCTAGACCGCGCAGCGGATCGGGTGTCACTTCTTCTTTGTACTTGTAGTAGTCGTCGCTCGGATCGAAGCGATCTTTGAAGTGATAGGGGCAATTGAAAATAAAATCGTCGTTGCCAAAGTTGTTCATAACGTTGGGCGCCGTGGTGCCGCCCAGCAAAAGCGCCGGACTCGAGGTCGCGTTGACGATGCGATGGGTCGCATTCATCGGGATGGCGAACATCGAACCTTTCTGCCACTCGAATGTGATCTTCTTCGGATTGCCGTCGACCCAAACTTCCGTGGTGCCGCGACCGTCGACGACGAGGTATTGTTCTTCGTACAAATGCTTTTCGGGATTCAACGCGCCGGCGCCCGGAACCTCAACAACGTAGCAGCCCCACAAACCTTCGGTGCCCAGAAGCTGAATGAAGGTGCCATTCCCGCCCATGCGCTTCCACGGCTTGCGCGGTAAATCCTGCACGCGGCGCACGCCGATGTCACGATAGATCGGAATACCCTGCGACTCCATGTAGTTGTCGTAAGGTGTGTTGGGTCGGAGAAATTTCCCATAGCCTGCCCGGGTCTTTTTATCCGTCGGTTCCTGAAATGTTTGCTCAGCGGGATGATCCATAATGCCTCCTTAGAAAATGATGTTCGTCGTGACAGTTTTGATTTCGAACGGAATCTGCGGACTCGGCAAAAATGAAGTTGCCCAAGATCAGCGGATTGATACAAGCAATTTATAGTCTGAGAGAAAGAGAGTCAAACGAAGCAGGCGGTCGATTTGGGCAATTGCTGCACGCTCTGAGAAGCGGCCGCTTCGATCGAGTTTTGCCCGGTCAGCGGCGCGCGGAGTTTTCGATACTGCGTCGATGCCATGTGCCGCGAAACTCCGAGTTCACGTTTCAGACTCGCCCGACCCGCACCATTGTTAGTGGTGCTAGCGCATCGCACTCTGGAGAAAAGGGGTCAAGTCCTCTTTTAGCTTTTTGTCAGCGCAGCGGCAATTCTTCGAGCCCTTCGGTCGATCTTTCGGTCTTGCGCTACCCTTAACTTCACCCGCAGACACGCCGAGCTTACTGACGATTCGTTGTCTAAACCCAACGCTTTGCCGATCTCGCTGTGCTGGTGCCCGCCCAGTGGTAGTGAGCGCCGGGGTATTCGATTCGTAACGGTCGAGCCATGATCCTTCCTTATTCGATGCGATCGACACCATCAAGAGCTAAAAGCGGACTTGACCCCTTTGGTCGGATTCACCCACCGACAGAGATGTTTGCGTTTCACGCGCTCTTATCTTGACAGGTCTTTCCCCGACAGGGCTGTCAACGCAGATCTCCGTACGCTGGGCCCTATCCTTTGGCAAATGACAGCCGGCGATAAACTTGCCTGACGGAATCTACATCGCGTTTGCAGTATTCGATGATCTCGGGGAGTTTTCCGGCGCGGTAGTAGGGGTAAACTTTCGAGCCGTCGAGATTCTCTTTCGGCGACGGGATGCCGAGGGCTTTTGACAGCGTGTCCAGGCTGACATGTTCGCGGCCCCATTTGCTCCATTCTTGCATGGTGTCGTAGATCGGCGCGTTGCGGAAGCGGGTGAAGGGAATGTCGCGCGAAGGTTTGATCTGGTGGATGACCGAGCGTTGGTAGATGAAGCGCATATCGAAGTCGAGAACGTTGTGGCCGACGAAGAGATTGCAGTCGAGCACGAGCTTCCAGAAGTTTTTGATGATGTCGGTTTCTTCGCCTTGCAGTATTTGGACCGGGGAATCAGCGGGCGGGTCGATGGCGTAGCACAGGCAGATGATTTTCGCCGTGGCAGCCGAGAGGCTCAGTTTTTTGATCAGCTCGGCTTCATCGAGTTTGATTTGCGAATCGAGCAGACCGTTTTCTTGGAGCGACTTGTCGGTCGGCACGGTTTCGATGTCGAAGAAAAAGATTTTCATGGCGATTGGACTATCCTGTCTTTACAAAATTTTTGCTGGCAGTAAGTTTCTGTCCCTATTTTCGACCGTCATCCTGAGCCGGAGGCGAGGGATCTGTTTTCCATGGGCCGTCGCGCCGAACGCCAAAGCAGATTCTTCGTCACTACGTTCCTCAGAATGACAGACTGCCCTCCTGCATCATTCTAGAACAGCGTCAGCTCCTTATTCGTTTCCGCTGTGATCTCGATGGCGTCGCCGGCTCGTAGAAAAATCAGCTTAAACGCGGCGACCGCGCGCCGCAGGCTTTGTTTTGCGGCCTGCGTATAAATCTCGGCTTGCTGGCGATAGCGTTCGGCTGCCGCGGCCAATTCGTTCTTGGCGATCCTATCTGTCTTATAGTCGGCTAAGTAAAGCAAGCCATTTTTCTCGTAGATGAGATCGATGACGCCTTCCATGATTTGGCCGTTCCAAGGCATGAGTAGCGGCACTTCGCGGCCGAGGATACGTGATTGTTTGAGCTCGGCGTAGGTCTTCGAGCGAAAGAAGCTGGCGAGAATATCTTGGAGCTCGGTTTCGATCACCGCGCGCACCGCGGAGAATTCTTGCGCCAGCGCTTGGTCGATGAACTTCTGTAACTGTCCCCCGAAGTTTTTGGTTTCTTCGGCGAACCGCCAATTCTGCAAAAATCGGTGCGCAAGGTCGCCGATCACGAGCGCCGGTGTTTGCCGATCGATGCGGCTAACTGTGTCTCCCGCTTCGGTCGCGGTTTTTTCTTGCCGTTTCAAACTCGTCGGGGTTAAGAAGGGCGCCGTTTGTTGCGCCTTTTCATAGGCCGTCGTGCGGCGCGCCCAAGTGTCGACGAACGGTTGCCAGTTGGGTTTTTTCTTGGCGCGCTTGGTTTTGCTATTGGTTCGGCTCGGCGCGCTTAGGTTATCGGTCACGACTTCGATTTCTACTTTGCCGTTGCCGACGGCAACGCTTTTTGATGCGTCGGCATTGGCGATGGTGTCGTTTAGCGTGTCGTCGAGCATGGAGAGGAAGCTACCGCTCGAGCGCCGGTTGCTCGGCGCGCAGGAGATGATTAAATTCTCGCGCGCTCGGGTCATGGCGACGTAGAGCAGACGCTTTTCCTCCTCGGCGTTCCTGAGTTTAGATTGTTCGGAGATATAGAGTCCAGCGAGGTCGGTGATCCGGCCGATGCGGAGTCCCGTCAAACCCGTCGACCAGTCGAACAGCGATGCCGCATCGCTGCTGTGTCTGCCCTCGGTGCCGGTTTGGCAGCCGGCCAATATGACGACGGGAAATTCCAACCCTTTCGCTTTGTGGATGCTCATGATGCGCACGGCGTCAAGATTTTCCTCGGCGAGCACGCTTTCGCCTTCTTCTTTAACCTCGAGCACGCGCCGCTCGAGTTGGCGGATCGCTTCTTTGAGCGTGGTCAAGCCTTCAGCGCCGAGCTGTTCGGCCTGTTGCTTGAGCTTTGCCAGATTCGCCACCGCTTGCTCGCCGTGGAAATGGCAGGCAGCGAGTATTTCCACCGGCAGAACCGCGAACACATGCGCGGCTGCGGCGCCGATCGGCAGGGTGCGAGTCTCGACGTTGAGTTGTGCCAGAGCTTGGTAAAGTTGGGCGAGGGTCGGTGGAAAATCTTTCTTGCCCAGTTTCGCGGCGGCGCGGTAGTCGAGCAAGTTTTGCCGGTGCAGTTCATAGATCTGCTGATCGCTGAGCCCGCCCAAGGGTGAGCGCAGCACGCCGACCAGCGCCAAGCGATCGAAAGGATTCTCCACGGCGCGCAGCAGATTCACCGCATCGATGATTTCCTTCGCGGCATAAAAATGGCGCTCGCCTTCGACGACGTAGCGAATACCCTGGCGGCGAAACGGTTCCAAGTAGTCGTGGATGTCGGTGAGCTTGCGAAACAGAATGGCGATGTCTTTCGCCTGAACGTAGACGCTTTCACCACCGGCGTTGAGAATCCGCGTCTTGTCTAACACGGCTTCTTTTAACCAGCGCGCCAGGCTCTCGCCTTCGAGGCGGCGCGCGCTTTCGGCATTGATTTCTTTCGCGGTGACGATTTTTCTGACGGCGACTTTGGCGAGAGTTCCGGCCGTCGTCGCCGGCCGGCCAGGCGCCGGCTGGATAGCTATGTAGGGCGGTTGCACGCCGTCTTGGGCTTGAATCAAGTTTTCAAAAACCCCATTGACGGCGTCGATGATCGCCGCATTGCTGCGAAAGTTAGTCGTCAAGCGGCATTCCACGCCATTTTGCGCTTTGATGATTTTCTCGACGACTTCTAAATACGCCTCGATATCGGCGCGGCGAAAGGCGTAGATCGATTGTTTTGGGTCGCCGACGACGAAGATTTTTCCGGGCTCTACGTTGACTTGGCGCCAGTCGGTTGCCGTCTGGCTCGGCTGTTCGGCCAAGTAGAGGAGAATTTCGTATTGAATCGGATCGGTATCCTGGAACTCGTCGATTAGGATCGTCTGGTAGCGCCGTTTGAGCTCGGTGCGCACGCGGCGCTGGTCGCGCACAAGATTGCGCGCGCGCACGAGCAGGCCGTCGAAAGAAATATGCCCTTCGCGGACGAATCGTTCGCGGAATTCTTCGGCGAAGGGAGCGAGCAAACGCCACAGCCGCTCGGTTAAATCGCTGTCGACGCTCAATAGTCCCTTGGCCGCGCGCACCAGCTCTTGGGCATCGGCGATGTCTGGGCTGTCCCAACCCTTAACGCTGCGGCTGAGCGATTTCTCATCTAGCAGGGCATGTTCGTCCGCCAAAGTTTCGCCGCGTTGGCCGGTGCGTCTGAATTCGCTCAAAACTTTACCGGCGGCGCGTACCAACTTCTCATTGAGCCGGTCTTCGGGGTGGCGTGCGATCAAAGCCGTTGCATCTCGATCGAGCCGCGCCAACCAGTCGCTTAGCGCCGTCGGCATTGGGTTTGCCATTTCACTGTTCCGGCTGAGCTCGACCGCTTCCGCGCTGAGCGATTCGGCCAAGGCTTTGATTTGATCGAGCTGGCAGCGCGCGAGAATTTTCCGCCATTCCTCGGCGCGAGGGCTCTCTAACGCCAGTTCCTGGTCAAGCCACTGATCCCACTGTTCGTCGAACAGGCGGTCGAACTCTCGGCCATCGTCTTCGCGAAACTGCGGGTCGACTCCGGCTTCGAGAGGATAGAGACGAAGCAATGTCGCGGCGAAACCGTGGATCGTGCCGATGTCGCTCCGCTCCATGTTTCGGAGCGCGTCGTGGATACGCTTGTCCAGTTCATCTTTGGAGAGCTGATAGAGCCCGATCAAGCTCTCGACCGCTTTCTTGTTCTTTCCCTCGGCGTCGCCCGCCGGCTGCCGGTCGAGCTCGATGGTGAGATAGGCCTGCAAACGTTCGCGCAGCCGGAGTTTCATCTCATCGGCGGCTTTGTTGGTGAAAGTTAGGGCGACGATGTCGGTGATTTTCACTGGATCGGGATTGCGTAAGATCAAATGCACCAGCCGATCGACCAACAACGTCGTCTTGCCAGTGCCCGCGCCGGCAGTGACGACCAGATTGCGATCGAAGGTGCCGACGGCAACTTGGCGGTCGTGGGCGTCGGGAAGATCGAGGTTAGGTTCCGTCACGCTCATACCTTCTTCGGATCTTTTTCGCGCAAGGCGCGATGCGCCTCGGTTAGCGGATCGTTTTCGGCGCGCCATAGGCTCGGCGGATGGTTTTTGCGGCAGATGGTTGCGACGTCGCAATGAGCGCAATGGTCGGCGCGGTTGATGAAGAATCGCCCCTGGCGCACGCCGTCGGCCAAGTACGCGATGGTTTGTTTGGTTGCCGCGCCGACTTTGCCGGTAAGACCTGCGTTGCCGTAGGGCGCCGAGACCAGCGGGCCGTCGGACCAGCGCGGCGCGATGTAGTAGAAATCGGCTTCGATGGCGGGCCGCGCGGCATTATCGGTTTGCTCGTCGGACCAATGCTGCGCTAGCAAATAATAGAATGGCGGCTGCAAACGTTCGCCGCGCAGCGCGGCGCGAATGAGATTCTTGTCTGGTGTTGCTGGGCTGGCGCCAAACTTAAATTTGTAATCGATCACTCGAAGCCCGTGGTCATTACGATCAATGCGGTCCATGCGGCCGCGGATGGCGAGGTTATTTAGCGGCTCAGGCCAGTCATTTGGCAATCGACTGGTCACGCTGGTTTCCAAACTCACCGGGACAAATCCTGACTTTGAAAGCTCGGTAAAATCTTGCGCGATCACTTGGCGCAGCAGCTCAGTCAGGCCGTCTTTCAAACTCTCCCATGCGAGCGGGTAGCCGACCGGATTCTTTGCTTTGTAGTCGGCGAACGCGCGCGCCGCGACGGTGAGTAGGGTCGATTCTATATTCGTCGTGCTCGCGTTGCCGGTAAAGTAGCCGCTTTCGATCATAGTGCGATAAAACCCGCTCAAGATTTCATGGCCGAGCTCGCCGAACTCGGCGGGGCTCGGACCGAGGATTTCTTCGGGGCGGTCGAGCGGTTCCAAGCCGAGCACATGGCGCGCGAAAAATTGAAATGGGCAGCGCGCGTAGGTTTCCAGCGCGGTCGGCGACAGACCGCGCTCGGAGAAACGCTTCCAATAGTTATCAAATTTGCCGACCATGCCGTCGTAGGCAAGTAAGCGCTCGCTTGATTGATCGAGTTCGGCGACGACTTTGCGCCCTTGTTGGTAAAGCGCCGGCAGGGGCGCCGAAGCTTCGATGAGCGACGTTGGGTCTTGGCCTTCGAGCGTTAGCCGAACCGCGAGCTCGGTTGGCAGTAAAAATTCCTGGCGCTTGAACGGCGCCGTGGCGGCTTTTTCCGTGATGCTGCGCGGGATCGTTACCGTTTCAACTTTGCGATGCGCGCTTTCGACGGCGCGCTTAAGCTCGTCCACATACCAAGACGGCGCCAGCGCTCTGCCGTTGTCGTCGGCTCTTTGAAACGAGCAGTAGAGCCGCGCGCGCGGGGCGCCGACCAGGAGCGTAAAAAGCAGTTTTTCTTCATCGAAAGCCGTGAGTTTCGGGTTGACCTTGTAGCCCAAGTCGCGTTCCAAAACTTCCCGGTCATGGTCGCGTAGGAATGCGTCTTCTCGGATCATCCGTGGAAAGACGCCTTCGTTCATTCCCAGCACAAACAGCGCGCCGAACGACAGGCCGCGCGCTGCGGTCGCGCTGAGCACGATAACGCCGTCGCGGTTACGCCGATCCTCGGTGACCGTCGAGCGCTCGAGCCAGTGCTGAAAGGTGTGGCTAAAGTCATTGAGCGTGATCTGCTCTTTGACCGCGTCAAGCCCGGCGAGCCGATCTAAGAC
This sequence comes from Deltaproteobacteria bacterium, assembly GCA_016844625.1. Taxonomy (GTDB): domain Bacteria; phylum Desulfobacterota; class Binatia; order UBA9968; family UBA9968; genus DP-20. The sequence goes on along the minus strand of JAERMN010000088.1, from coordinate 2,238 downwards.
GGCGAGAATCTCGTCATTGATTATCGCTGAATCTGCTCTCTCAGCGGAGTTTGTGATGTCGGCGCTAGGCGCGATACCAAGATATTTTTCAAGCAGCGCCTTCCATGCCAATGCGTAGTCGCTTGAATTGGCAAACTGACGAGATCGGCCACCAGCGTCTCGACAGTATCGGCTAACACAACCAATTGTGCCGCAGGGATGCGAATCTTGCGCGGTTCGTCATCGTCGGAGATTTCTGAAAGAAGCAAATCGCGGTGGTTGTAGTTTCTCAGCCGGCGCCACTCGGCGGCACCTTTGCAGATGGCGAGCTCGCGGGTGGCGAGATCCCAGAGGTCGGGGCGCGCCCCGCCGCGATCTTGTTCGCCGTTGGGCAGCCGCAGATAAGGCGAGGAGAGCAGATCGATCACCTGGCTGCGGAGAAAATCCTTCGCCGGCAAGTTCAAGAGCAGGATCACAGCTTTGGTCAGAGGAGATTGTACGAGAGGTTGTTCGATGGCGCCGGCGAGCGGGATGCGGTGCTGGTGGAAAGTGTCCTTGATAACCGCGCCGTAGGAATCGAGGCTGCGCGCAATGACACCGATCTCATGAAATTGCATCTTGTCGTCGTCGATCAGCCGCAAAATCTCTTTCGCCGCCGCCGAAACTTCATCGTGGATGCCGAATGTGTTCGTGATTCGACAGTGCCAATGTTTTGGCAGCTCAGCGTAAATTCTATCTTTCTGGTCGTCGAAGAGGCGTGCGCTTGCGGACAAGGCGGCGTCCGAGGCTGATTCGTTGGCCGGCTCGCTATTGTGGCCCTGGATGTAACGCTGGTAAAAGTTGTCGGCGAATCGCCATGCTTCATGGCCGGGCTTGGCGGCTAACAGAGGAAAAAACAGCGTCGTTGGATAGTGGCGCGCCACGGCGTGAAAAAAGTCTATTTGGATTTGGGTCAGATCGTAAAAGCCATAGTAAAAAACCCGGGTGAACTGGGCGAGAAACTGAGATGACGCCACCTGTTCGGTGGCGTAGCGATCTAAGTTGGATTGATCAGCAATGTTTTGCTCACGGCAGAATCTTTGAAAAGTTCGGAACAGAACCAGCAACTGCGTTGTCCGTTCGCTGGCGCGCTGGCTGAAGTGCCCTTCGCCCAAGGCTTCGAGCGCGACGGTAGGATCGACCAGGCCGTCACGCAGGTCGCGCAGTGTCTGCCAGAGCGCGGCGCAGCCGCCGGCACGATCTTCGATGCCGGCGAAAGCCTCAGCGCCGGGCCGGCGCGTGCGGATAATTTGCCGCAGCGCTTCTTCGAGAAACAGATCGTTGTGAAGCTCAAGGGGAGGGCTGCTACGCTCGGCCTGGAGCCGAAGCGACAATTGGTAAAACGTTAGCAGCTGAACATTCAGCAACGACAAACGGCGCTCCCGGCTCAAGAGTATTTTCAAGCGGCGGCGCATGAGATCGGAGGGGACGAGAATCAAGAGCGGTGTCAGCAAATCGGCTCGCTTGCAGCGCGAATGGACCGAGTATGGTTCGCATGATGGGTTTTCGCCGGCGCTGACGATTTGCTGGCCCACTATGAAATAGGGTGTGAGGATTGGCAAGGGAAAGAAAGATAGGGAGAACTAACCACAAAGCGCACAAAGGGCACAAAGTAGGGGGCGGTCGCGACCGCCCCCTAAATCAAGACTCGGACGGATTAGCCGCAAAGAGCGCAAAGGGCGCAAAAAAAGAGTCCGGAAATGTAGCCTATTGCGATGCGCCCGTGTTCACGATGAAGAACCAACGAACGTTTTCACCACGAAGTGGGCCATGATCTTACGCTCGCCCGCCGAGAATGAAAATGGAGGGATTTCCTTCCGCATGGTGTTCTCCTCGACTCGTCATTCCCGCGCACGCGGGAATCCAGGTTTGTCGTGCCGAATTAGCCTGGATACTCGCTTTCGCGGGTATGACGGAACCCAGGCGGGCCTCTTCGTTCTCATCCCCAAACGGGTATTTTCAAAGGAGGACACGAAGAGCACGAAGTTCGGAGGTTTAATTATCCGAACCTTCGTGTCCTTCGTGCCTTCGTGGTGAGGTCGGATTTGCAAAAGCGCCGGCAAAGAATTAAACCAACAACCAACTCATGCGAACATTCAACAAGTTTAGAATCCTTGTTTTATTTTGCTTTCTTGTTAGTTTTCTTCCCGCAGATGGTAAGGCAAGGTCTGTAGAGTCCACAGCAGGTCTTGTCGTTGCCGATAGTGAGCATGCCAGTCA
>JAERMN010000523.1 GCA_016844625.1 Deltaproteobacteria bacterium | reverse complement strand
TCGATCATCAACCGCCTGCGCGAGCAGGAGCAAAAACGGCTCGGCGGCAAGTTTAGCCTCTGCGAATTCCACGACAAACTGCTCAGCGCGGGCAGCATTTCACTGCCGCTTGTTGAGAAGAGACACTTCACCGCATGATCCGAAACGACTTGAACGTTTTGAACGATTTGAACGGCTTGAACCAAGGGCCGCGTCTTTAATTCGTTCAATACGGTCAAATCGTTCAAGCCGTTCAAAATGTTATGAAGAAGAAAGAAAAACCACGCGGCCCATTATTGGGTGCCCATATGTCCATCGCCGGCGGCGTTGGCAATGCATTTTTGCAAGGCCAGAAAGTAGACTGCGATGCGATTCAGATTTTTACCAAGTCATCGCGCCAGTGGGCGGCTAAGCCGTTGGCGCAAGATGAGATCGCCCAGTTCCACGCCAACCGTAAAGAAACCGGCATCACAGCCGTGGTCGCGCACGATTCTTACTTGCTCAATCTCGGCTCGCCCGACGCTGGACTGCGCCAGCGTTCCGTTGCCGCCTTCATCGACGAAATGGAGCGCTGCGAAGTTCTCGGCGTGTCAAACCTGATCGCCCACCCAGGCGCCCACGTCGGCGCCGGTGAAGTCAAAGGCATCAAGACCATCGCGAAATCATTGGACGAAGTCCACCAGGCTTGCCCGGATTTCGCCGTCAAAGTCACACTGGAAATCACCGCCGGCCAGGGTTCGAATCTCGGTTACCGCTTCGAGCAGATCGGCGCCATGATCGACGCGACCAAAGAATGCGATCGCCTGCGCGTCTGTTTCGACACCGAGCACGCGTTCGCCGCCGGTTACGATCTAAGAACGAAAGAATGCTACGAAAGAACGTTCAGCGAATTCGACGAGGCCATTGGCATCGAACTGCTCGCCGCGTTCCACCTCAACGATTCAAAGAAAGAATTTCACTCCCGCGTCGACCGCCACGAACATATCGGCCAAGGCTTCATCGGCGTCGAAGCGTTCCGGCTGTTAATGAACGACCAACGCTTCTGGGGTTTGCCCATGTGTCTGGAAACACCGAAAGGGCCAGACCTGAAAGAGGATCGCGAGAATCTGACACTGCTCAGAAGTTTGATCGAAGGCTAGCTACATGCGGTATTCGCGCCAACGAATAAACCGAAAGCTCCATTTATTAGACACCGCGGGGTAGGAAGGAACACTGCTCCAGAGTTTTGTTCCAAAGCAACGGCATCGGGCCGCGTTAAAGCCCAACAATATCAAGGGCGCCTTGGGAGAGAAGCAGTCGTTTTGGAACAGAATTACTAATTCTGTTCCACGTTCGCCTGGTCACCTCAACTGTGATTCAACCATTCAATCCAATTACCATGGTTTTGCATATAAGCGAGACTCCGTTCATTTCGCTGGCCATTTATGAATGAAGTTAACACCAGCTGTGAGTCGTCGCTGCCATGCCCCCGGATCGTAATCATCAAGACATCGTGTTTGGCCCCGTATGCTGAAACTATCGCGCGAAATCTTTCGCTGCTCTGCCGGGGTAAATTAGTAAAAATCCGCACGATGCAGAGTACCGATCCAGCAGGCACCGCGGTGATAATATCGGGCAGCTTATCGGCGCCATCCCCGGCCACTAACTGCGGCGGTTGCTGAAGCACCATGTCAATGGCATCGTGCAATAGTTGAGATCGTTTCTCGTGCTCAGGCCAGATTAGAGCGCAGAGCCAAAGCGCGTCTTCCTCCACTCGCAAGTCGAGAGGACTCAAGTCCACTCCCACGCGTCCAGTGACCTGCGGAAAGATAGCTGGAAACGGCGGTAGCGTCGTTCCTCGCAATGCGCATTCAATTTGAACGGGCGAATTTTTATCGCCAGCCTCGATCCGATCTCCGTATTTATATCCGTAGCGATCCCAGAAAAGGTTTAGGCCCGCGCTCGCGCCGATATCCACTAGATACAGAGGCCGACCCGAAACATCCTTGGATGCCGCAACGAGTACCGGCGCTAGTCCGGCACAGCGACTCACCTCGTTGGTTTGCACCAAGCGAACAGCGATTAGTTCACGTATTCGCTCGACCTGCTGTAAACAAAAAGAGCGAAAGTCAGGCATTGGATCATCGCTCACAGCGTATGAACCACCGAGACTTTTGTAGAACCGAGCAAGAGGATGAGAAATACCTTTGAGCAATAGATAGTGAACCGCTGCGAAAAATAAATTCGGCATGCGCTCTTCCTTCCGACACTGAGCCGCAAGCGCGAGCAACTCCGGGTCTTGGGCGACACCCCGTGAGAGCCGTTCGTAAAGCGGTGAAGTGTTGTGAAACTCATCTCGGGCGAAGCGTTCGAAGATTTCTGAAGCCGTTTTGACATGAATTCCTTCCCCCTACTACTGATACGTTCTCTGGACAGCGAGAACGATCACATGAACGGCCTATTATTGCCAATTTGCGCGGGCGTCGACAAAACGGATCGATCATACCATTGCAGATTTTTCACCGGATACCAGTAAGAATGTCTAATCGCCCTTGGAAATCGAACAGAATTACTCATACTGACCTCCGCTGTGAATCTTAAACAGAACTTCAATGAACGTGCGACTCGGCTTTATGAGCAAGCCCGGCAAGAGTGTAGTTTCAACCAGACACTTGTGCGATTGACAACTCCCCCGGTCCGGCGATATTGCTCGGCGCAGAAGAAAAGGTGGTTTAAATTTCCTATACAGCGTGACCTCGAATGATATCGGTGTCGAGTTACTTTCGGGCATACCGCTATGAGTCTTGATTCAACCAAGTCAGATCATGCACATGCTCAGTACTCATCTGAGGACGTGTCCCAGACACGCCAGTTTTTGACCACGATAGGCGCTTGCGAACGTGTATTTTGCAGGCTCGGGTGATCTGCCGTCCGTGTTTGCCGTGTCGGACTTAGCCACGGCTGCTGTAGCCGCCGCAGGGGCGGCCGTTGCGCAACTCGTTGCCACTAGGTTTGGGGCTCTGCCACGCGTGACCGTGAATCGACGGCTGTCATCGCTGTGGTTTGGGCGGTCGATTCGGCCTGACGGCTGGAAGCTGCCGGCGGCCTGGGATCCCATAGCGGGCGACTACCAGACGGCCGACGGGTGGATCCGATTGCACACCAACGCGCCGCATCATCGGGATGCGGCTTTGTCCGTGTTGGGCGTGTCAGCCGATAAGTCAGAGGTGGCGCGCGCGGTCGTCAATTGGAGCGCCGATGCGCTCGAGACGGCTGTCGTCCAGAATAATGGTTGCGCTGCCGCGATGCGATCGATGGCAGCGTGGGCGACGCATGCGCAGGGCGAAAGCGTATCCCGAGAGCCGCTGGTGGTAACTCAGGTAACGGGCGACTGTAGCGACTCCACATTGTCCTCAACGCCGGAGCGCCCGCTGCGGGGAATCCGCGTTCTTGATCTTACGCGCGTCCTAGCCGGCCCCGTGGCCACGCGCTTTCTAGCGGGCTTCGGGGCTGACGTGCTCCGAATCGACCCACCGGTATGGGACGAGCCAGGCGTGATTCCGGACGTCACACTAGGAAAGCGTTGTGCCCGACTCGATCTGCGCAGTTCGAGCGAACGATCAGTCTTCCTAGACCTGCTGCGGCGCGCGGACGTCCTCGTCCACGGATACCGGTCCGACGCGCTCGACAATCTGGGGTTGGACGCTCGGACGCTTCGCGCAATTCGCCCGGGTCTGGTTGATGTCTCACTGAATGCCTATGGTTGGGGCGGTCCGTGGCGCAATCGAAGAGGCTTCGACAGCCTCGTGCAAATGAGCTCAGGTATCGCCGACGCTGGTATGAGAATCCTCGGGCAAGATCGTCCAACGCCCCTCCCGGTTCAAGCATTGGACCATACGACCGGATATCTCATGGCTGCGGCGGTGGTCCGCGGTCTGTCGCAACGGGTTGCCACCGCGCAGGGATTCGCAGCGCTGACATCCCTGGCGCGTACCGCGCAACTGCTAGTCAGCGGTCCAGCCGGCGGAGCCGGCGGAGATCTTCGGCGCGCCACCGAGGAAGATTGGTCCGAATCTATTGAAGCAACGGACTTCGGGCCCGCCCGGCGGCTTCGGTCCCCGGTTACAATCGGGGACGCGTCGATGCAGTGGGACCGACCCGCAACGACGTTGGGCAGCTCCGCGCCAGCGTGGTAGCCGTCAATGCAACACCTGCGCCCTGACATCTCGCTGAATGTCTCCGTCGGAGTCTGGGCCGCAGTTGCTCGAGCATCCCCCGAAGTTACTGCTGCCGCCTTCATTATTGCTCACCGGGTTCGCGTACTTGGCCGTCGCGCTTCACTGGATTGGAACCTGCGAACTGTGCGTCAACCGCGCCGCCTGCCGCACCGCGCACATAAGGACCCCTGGCGGGCGCGGACCGTCTTCCCGACCTCCTTCCCCTCGACGGGGAAAGATTGAGGCAGGGGCGCCGGATCGAATCCCCCTCACTCTAACGCTCTCCCGCTAGGGGAGAGGACCAGACTCAAGACTTCGCGCGAGTGCTTGTCGGTCTACGCGGGAATGGAAATCCCCGGAAAGAACCACTGCACAACGAGACCGATCAAATACCCCAACCCAGCGGCGCTCACCGCGACGGCGAAGAATCGCAAGCCCGAAACCAACTGCGACTGGCCGGCCAGCCGGCCTTTGAACGCGCCAACGACAAACAGCGTGGCCGCGCTCAAGAACACCGACAGGTAAAGTGCCGCCGCTCCGCCCATCACGATAAACGGCACGATCGGGATAATCGCTCCAATGATAAAAGACACGCCCATCACCAGCGCTGCTTGAAATGGCTGGTTGATTTCCGCGCTGCCCAGACCGAAAACTTTTTCTTGGAAGGTGCGCAGAAAGACGTTGCGTTCGAGCAGCAGCACCTTCACCATGCGGTAGCTTTGCTCCTTACTCAGTCCCTCTTCGCCGAGAGCTTTCAGTAATCCTTCGGCGGCAATGTACGGTTCCCTTTCGGCGAGCTTCTCGGCGTCGGCGATCTCTTTGTCGAAAATATCTTTCTGCGCGCCGGACGAAAGATAGGAACCGGTGGCCATCGAGAGCGCCCCGGAAAACATCGCCGTCAATCCAGTGACGATAACGACGCCATTATTTTCCGTCGCGCTCTGCATGCCGGCGAGCAGCCCAACCGTGCTGATCAAACCGTCTTGAATGCCGAAGACAAACTCGCGTATGCGCGAGCGGCTTTCGATGAGCTGCTTTTTTTGCTGGATGGTTTCGAGAGACATCGATCAATTAAAAATGCAAAATTAAAAGTTAAAAAAGTCGGACACAACCAGAGCGAAGCTCTAAATTTTTTAATTTTTAACTTTTAATTTTGAATTGCTCTTCAATATTTGAGTCCCAAATCTCCGGTCGCCTCGCCCGGCTTCCAATCGGACGGACAGAGCCGCTCGGTGCGAAGCGCTTTTAGAACGCGCAGGGTTTCTTCCACGCTGCGGCCAACGTTCACGTGACTGACCACTTGATAGCAGATAACGCCGGCGGGATTGATAATGAAGGTCGCACGCAGCGCCACGCCTTCTTTTTCATCGAGCACGCCGTAGGCATGGCTCAGCGCTTTTGCTTCGTCGCTTAGCAGCGGATATGCCAAACCGCCCAATTCCTCGGCCCACGACCGGTGGCTGTCGATGGAGTCGACGCTGACGCCGAGAATCGCGGCGCCTTCAGTGGCAAAGTCCTTTGCCATTTTACTGAAGCCGGTGACTTCCGTCGGGCAAATGAAAGTGAAATCGGCGGGATAGAAAAACTGCACCAGCCATTTGCTTTTGTAACTCGCCAGCGAATACTCGGCGACTTGCCCGCGCAAGATTCCCTTAACTTTGAACTCCGGCGCTTGATCGCCAATGCGCAATAGGCTCATAACGGCTCCATTTAGAGTGGCCAATTCAAAAGGCAAAGGGAAAAAGGCAAAAACTTTCGAAGACCCATCGGCTCTGTGGCCCTCTTAATTTTGCCTTTTACCTTTTAACTTTTGCCTTGTCATCTCATGGAATAGTCTGCCACAGCGAAAATGCGTCTTTGTGATTCGCCGTTGAGCGCGCCG
>JAERMN010000087.1 GCA_016844625.1 Deltaproteobacteria bacterium | reverse complement strand
CGTTCGATCAGAAGGAACAGCTAGCTCGTTTTAAGGTTCACGCAGACAGCGCTAAAATTTGTTCGACCACTCCGGTCGTCCGTAACGCTCATCAACCAATCCCTCTATTTTATCCAACGGCACGACCTCCAACAACGCTCGCGCCTGCCATTCATCACGCAATGCTTCACACAGACGATCGACATCGATGGGAAGATTCGTGACAAAGTCCGAGTGCGGACGATTTTGTCGGTAATCCGGCTGCTTCATCGGCATACGCAAATAGCGCTCGATTTGAACCAAATCAAAATTCAAGAGAAACGTCCCATGCACCAACGCATAGCGCGCTTTGCGATATTGCGCGTTGCCGGAAAACTTACGTCCGCTCACGGTAAGATCGCTGATACCTTCGACGGCGATTTTCAGACCGGTCAGTGCGGCAATCAATCTCCCGTGCCGATTCAAGACGTAGCGAAATGTCGATTCGATATTTTGAAGCTCAGAAATTTCACAATCTAGAATCAAGGAATAATTCAAGCAGCCCTGCCCCTGCAGCACCGTGCCACCGCCGCTCACTCGGCGTAAGATTGGCACCCCGTCAGCCGCGCACATGGACGCGGCAACCTCAGCGGCCCAATGATTCGAATGGCCGAGCACGACGAAATAGTTCTCCGGTTGCCAGAGTCGCAGGAGACCGTCGTCAGGTCGTTGCGCTTCGAACCAATTCAACAACGCTTCGTCGCAGGCGAGATTGCGCGCCGGCTGGGCGAAAGTCACGTCGAGATATTTCATGGGATTCAGTTGATTTCGGCTCGGTTTTGTTGTCTCTTGAAAAAATGGTTATTCTGACTTTCCCGTGAAGAAGGATTCACCACAGAGGCACAGAGTTCGCAGAGTTCGGAAAATTTCTTAATCAAAAACTCTTTACTCCGCGCCCTCCGCGCCTCGGCGGTGCAATCTCCGAGCCCTGCTTCACACGAAACCCGGAAGAACCTAAAAAATAAGGATCGCTGACGGATGCATCCCGAAAACAAACCGAGCAACAGCGGGAAATCGGCAAAAGACGACCGCCTTCAATGGATCGCCTCGCTGGAATATTTCCTTGAATATATTTTAAAGAACGAGCATTCGGAACAGGCATCGTTATGGCTCGAAGAACTTGCCGATCGCTTGCGTGAGTCCGGCATCAAGATTCCGTACACGGTTAGCACGCCTTATATCAATACCATCGCGCCGGAAAAAGAACCGCCCTACCCTGGCAACCGTGAAATCGAGCGGCGCATCAAAAGCTACGTTCGCTGGAACGCCATGGCGATGGTGGTCAAAGCCAATCGGCTTCATGCCGATATCGGCGGTCATATTTCGACCTACGCTTCTTGCGCGACTTTATACGAAGTCGGCCAGAATCATTTCTTTCGCGGTAGCGACGGCACCAACAATGCCGACCTGATTTACTTTCAGGGCCACGCCTCGCCGGGCGCGTATGCGCGCGCGTATGTAGAATGGCGCATCAACGCGCCGCGCCTGCATCATTTTCGCCAGGAACTTTCCAGCGTCGGCGGCCTGTCTTCCTACCCTCATCCTTATTTAATGCCGGACTTCTGGCAGTTTCCCTCGGTCTCCATGGGGCTCGCGCCCATCATGTCGATCTATCAGGCGCGCTTCGTGCGTTATCTCAAAAGCCGCGGCCTGTTGAGCGGTGAGGAGCCACGCGTGTGGTGTTTCGTGGGCGACGGCGAAATGGACGAACCGGAATCATCCGGCGCATTATCGCTGGCGGCGCGGGAGAATCTCGACAACCTCGTCTGGGTGGTCAATTGCAATCTTCAACGCCTCGATGGCCCCGTGCGCGGCAACGGCAAGATCATTCAAGAACTCGAAGCGCTGTTTCGCGGCGCCGGTTGGAACGTCATCAAAGTGATTTGGGGTTCGGACTGGGATCCGCTGTTAGCGGCCGATGACAAAGGGCTGCTGGTCAAACGCATGGAAGAAGCGGTGGACGGCGAATATCAGAAATTTTCCGTCGAGCCGGGCAGCTACACGCGCAAGAATTTCTTCGGCAAATATCCTGAACTCTTGGAAATGGTTAATCACTTGACCGATGACCAGATTCACGGGCTGCTGCGCGGCGGCCACGATCCGAAAAAAGTTTACGCCGCCTATAAGACCGCTGTCGAACACAAAGGCGGGCCGACGGTCATTCTCGCCAAAACGATCAAAGGCTACGGCTTGGGCGAGGCCGGTGAAGGTCGCAACATCACGCATCAGCAGAAAAAGCTCAACGAGCGCGAGCTCCGCGAGTTTCGCAAGCGCTTCGACATTCCGCTGCCCGACGAAGAAGTGGTCGAGACGCCCTTCTACCGTCCGCCGTTAGAGAGCCCTGAAACCCAGTATCTTCTGGAGCGGCGAAAACAACTGCGCGGCTTCGTGCCGGAAAGAAAAGTCCGCGCCAAGCCGCTCACCGTTCCCGGCGCTGATAATTACACCGAGTTATTAAAAGGCTCCGGCGCGCATGCGATGTCGACGACCATGGCCGCCGTGCGTTTGATGACCAAACTCTTGCGCCACGAGGAAATCGGCGATCGCATCGTGCCGATTATCCCGGACGAAGCGAGAACCTTCGGCATGGACTCGTTGTTTCGTCAGATCGGCATCTACTCATCGAAAGGCCAACTGTACGAGCCGGTGGACCGCGAGACGTTGCTTTACTACAACGAAGCCAAGGACGGACAGATACTCGAAGAGGGCATCACCGAAGCCGGCGCCATGTCTTCTTTCATCGCGGCTGGAACCGCTTATGCCAATCTTGGCATTAGCATGATTCCCTTCTATTTCTACTACTCGATGTTCGGTTTTCAGCGCATCGGTGATTTAATTTGGGCCGCCGCCGACAGCAAGGCCAAGGGTTTTCTTTTCGGCGCCACCGCGGGACGGACCACGCTCAACGGCGAAGGGTTGCAACACCAAGACGGCCATAGCCATCTGTTAGCGAGTACGATCCCGACGTTGTTAACCTACGACGCCGCGTTCGGTTATGAGATCGCGGTGATCATCCAAGACGGATTGCGGCGCATGTACGCCGAGAACGAAGAATATTTTTATTATCTAACGCTCTACAACGAAAGTTATCCGATGCCGGCGATGCCCGAGGGCGCCGAAGAAGGCATTCTCAAAGGCATGTACAAGGTGAAGCCCGCGACCAAAGGCAAAAAGTATAAAGCGCATATTTTTGGCAGCGGGCCGATTCTTCGCGACGTGCTGCGCGCCCAAGACATTCTCGCCGAGCAGTTCGATGTCGCTGCCGATGTTTGGAGTGTCACCAGTTACAAATTGCTGCGCGGCGATGCGCTTCGGGCCAAGCGTTGGAACATGCTCCATCCCACCGCGCCACCCAAGCAGTCCTATCTCGAATCGGTGCTGCAACGTGAAGAAGGCGTCTTCGTTGCGGTCTCCGATTATATGAAGATGGTCGCCGATCAGATCGCGCCTTGGGTTCCCGGCGGGCTCATGACTTTGGGCACCGACGGTTTCGGCCGCAGCGACACACGCGCTAACCTCCGGCGATTTTTTGAAGTCGACGCCGAATCGACGGCCCTGGCGACGCTCTACGCGCTGCACCAAAAGGAAGCGTTTCCGGCAACGGCCGTCGAGCAGGCGATCAAGAAGCTCGGCATCGATCCAGAAAAGCCATTTCCTTTTTGCCTCTAACCGCTAACTGTACTGGTTAAACGGACACGCGCGAAACTTCTCCATGGATGTCAAACTTCCCCAGCTTGCTGAAGGTGTCGAGGGTGGCACGGTGGTTAGCATTTTGATTTCAGAAGGCCAAGAGATCAAAAAAGACCAGGCGTTCATGGAGCTCGAGACCCAAAAAGCAGTAGGCTCGATCCCCGCGCCCAACTCAGGCGTCGTCACCAAAATTCATGTCAAACAAGGCATGGAAATAAGCGTCGGTCAGCTGCTGATTTCAATCGACACAGGCGGCACCGCCGCTTTATCGGCAAACAAAACTGTCGAAAGCGTCCCAGAGAAAGTCCCGGTCGGCGCTCGATCGCATGCCGCGGCGCCCGCGCAACCGGTTGCGAATTCTGGAATTGGAATTGATGATTACCGCTACCCATCGCAGAGCGGCCTGGCGCCGCCGGCGCCGCCGGCGATCCGGAAAATCGCTCGCGAGCTCGATATCGATCTGACCCGAGTCAGAGGCAGCGAAGCCGGCGGGCGTATCAATCTCGCCGACCTGCGCGCTTACGTGCAAAGACTGCAACAGATCGCTTTTGCGGGAGTTGCGGCGATTTCAACGCCGATAGCGAGCGCACCGGCCGCTCCAAGTCCGGTTGAAACCATCGACTTTGCCAAGTGGGGGCCGGTGCGCCGGGAAAAGATGTCGCCGTTGCGCCGCACGGTCAGCCGGCGCATGGTCGAGTCGTGGACGACAATCCCAAAGATCAATCAGTTTGCCGACGCCGATATAACGGCGCTATTAACGCTGAGGAAAAAACACGCGGCAGCCTACGAGAAAAAAGGCGCGCATCTCACCTTAACTTCATTCTTCTTATTCATTCTCGGCCACGCGCTCAAAAATCATCCGCGCGCCAACGCCAGCATGGATGAAGCCGCGCTGGAGATCGTCTACAAAGAGTACTGCCACATCGGTGTCGCCGTCGATACGGAGGGTGGACTGATCGTGCCGATTCTCCGCGATGTCGACAAGAAGGACTTACTGCAACTCTCCCAAGAGCTTCATGCGCTTACGGAAAAAACCCGGCAGCGAAAAATCGCCATCGACGACCTGCAAGGCGGCAGCTTTACCATTTCCAATCAGGGCAGCATCGGCGGCAGCCACTTCACACCGATCATTTACTCGCCCCAGGCAGCGATTCTCGGCATCGGCCAAGGTCAAGCTAAGCCGGTCGCGATTGACGGCAAGATCGCGATCCGAACCCTTTTACCGCTCTGCCTCGCCTATGATCACAGAGTGCTCGACGGCGGCGATGCCGTGCGTTTCTTGAAAGACATCATCGCCGGACTCGAAGCTTTCGACGAAACCGACATCAAGCTCAAATAGTTATTAACCATGGAACCGATCACCACTGAAATCGTCGTTCTCGGCGCCGGCCCCGGCGGTTATGCCGCGGCCTTCTACGCGGCGGACAAAGGCAAGAAAGTCACGCTGGTAGAGCAAAACCCGCGCCTGGGCGGCATTTGTTTGAACGTCGGCTGCATTCCCTCCAAGGCGTTGCTCCACGCCACCGAGATTCTCCGTGAGACTAGCGCTTCCGCCTTGCGCGGCATCGAATTCGGCGCGCCGAAAGTCGACTTGGAAAAACTACGCGGCTGGAAGAACTCGATTCTCGACACACTCGGTAAGGGTATCAAGACACTGGCGCAGCACCGCAAAATACAGCTGATTCAAGGCCGCGGCCATTTCGAAGACTCGCAGACGTTGCGGGTGGAAACTGCCGAGGGACAAAAATTCATCCGTTATGAAAAGGCGATCATCGCCGTGGGGTCGAAACCGACCCTGCCCAGCGCCTTTGACCTCGGCAATCCGCGCGTCATGACCTCCACCGCCGCCCTCGATCTGCCCGACATCCCGGAAAATTTGCTGGTCGTCGGCGGCGGCTACATCGGCATGGAGCTCGGCACGGTTTACGCGGCTTTGGGCAGTCATGTAGTCGTGTTAGAAGCGCTGCCGGCGATTCTTGCCGGGATTGACGCCGACCTGGCGCGTCCGGTGCTGCGAGCGGCGCAAAAGGCGTTTAAGGAAATTCGTTTAAACACCAAAGTGCTCAAGATGGCCACCGTTGGCAAGCAGATCAAAGTCACCGTTGAGATCGACAAGCAGCCGCGCGAAGAGCTTTACGACCGGGTGCTGGTGAGCGTCGGGCGCTCGCCCAACCTCGCCGACCTCGGCCTGGAAAACACCAAGGTTAGCAAAGACGACAAAGGCTTCATCCAATGCAACACGCAGCAGCAAACCGACGATCCCAATATTTACGCCATCGGCGATGTGAATGGCGGCGCTCTGCTCGCTCATCGCGCGACCAAGGAGGGTAAGATTGCCGTCGAAGCGATCCTTGGCGAAGCGAGCGCCTTTGAAAACATCGTCATCCCGGCGGTGGTCTACACCGACCCGGAAGTCGCCTGGTGCGGCTTGACTGAAATCGAAGCGAAACAAAAAGGTATCGAGATCAAAGTGGCAAAGTTTTTGTGGGGTGCCTCCGGGCGCGCACTGACCCTCGATCGTCCCGACGGCTTGACCAAACTGATCATCGAGCCGGACACCGAGAGAGTTCTTGGCGTCGGCATCACCGGCGCGGGCGCCGGTGAACTCATCAGCGAGGGCGTGCTCGCCGTCGAAATGGGCGCCACCGCGCGCGACATCGCCGACTCGGTGCATCCCCATCCGACCTTATCGGAAAGCTTGATGGAAGCGGCGGAGTCTTTCTACGGCACCGCGACACATACGCTCTCGCGCCGCGAGTAGAATGGGCAATTCCGCAGCAATCTGCGGGGGGGGTATCAGAACTCAGCGATGAGATATGTCTTAACGGCGTCACCCGCGAATGTTTTTATCGGGGGTCCAGTTCCGGACTCGCCTGGATTCCCGCTTAAAGCATGCGGGAATGACGGACTGCGGATGGGCCATTAACTTAACAAAGCAGGCTGCCGGGAATCGACCCTGATATTGACAGCGGCGCTCGCGATTTTTTCCAGCTCTATCCAAATCCCCGGCTGAGGACCCCAGGCGTCAACCTGGGGGTGAAAGCCTCCGAAGGTTGGGAGGGGTTTGTTGTTGGTTTCGTATTTCAAGTGCCACGGGCGTAAGCCCGTGGGTATCTACCTGCGGAAATTATTATGACCGATCAACCCTCGCGCTTATTTTTGATCGACGGCAGCTCGTATATTTTCCGCGCTTTCTTTGCCATCCCGCCGCTCACCAACGCCGCCGGGCTGCCGACCAACGCGATCTTTGGCTTTACTAATATTTTATTGAAATTCTTAAAACAGTATAAGCCCGAATACGTCGCCGTGGCGTTGGACGCCGGCCGGGTCACGTTTCGCAACGAGATGTTCGCCGGCTACAAAGGCAACCGGCCGGAAGCGCCGGCCGACCTGATTCCGCAGTTTCCCTATTTTCGCAAAGTGCTCGACGCGCTCAACTTGCCCTTGCTTGAGATCCCCGGCTACGAAGCCGACGACATAATCGCCACGCTGTGCGAGCGGCTGTCGGGCCAAGGTTGCGAGCTGGTGGTAGTATCGAGCGACAAGGATTTAATGCAACTGGTGACCAACGGCGTGAAGCTTCTCGACAGCGCCAAAGACCGCTGGATCGGCAAGGACGAAGTCAAAGAAAAGTTTGGTGTCGCGCCCGAACAGGTCATCGACGTGATGGGACTGATGGGCGACGCGGTGGATAACATTCCCGGCGTCAAAGGCATCGGCGAGAAAACCGCCGGTGCTTTGATCCAACAGTTTCACAGTTTAGAAAATCTCTACGACCATCTCGATGAGATGGAGCAAATGAAACTGCGTGGCGCCGCGCGGGTGCGAAAGATTCTCGAAGAAGGCAAAGACGCCGCCTTTCTGAGCCGAGCGCTCGCCACGGTCAAACGCGACGTGCCGCTGGACACCGGCTTGCCCGAGCTGCAATTTACCGGCTTCAATGTAGAGAAGGCCCGTGCGCTGTTCAGCGAATTGGAATTTACCAACCTCATCAAGCAGATTGAGAACGGCGACTGAGCGGCGGCGGCATAGTTTTATCGCGACCTTAATGCTCTTGGACAACTTGCAGTGGTATCGCCTTGTTTGGCAAATTGACGCTTCGATTCTCAGAGAAAAGCGTCACCCGTCGAGGTCATAACAATTTGAAAAGAAAGTCGGGAAATAAGGCCGACCACCTTCCCTAGTTTAAAATAGTCATGTTGTCACCGTCAGACCCCTTTCCCCTTTCCAGGATTCGTCAATCGCTGTTTGCGCGAGAAAAACTACGGTCCGATCGGCTGGCAATAGGCCGCAGCGTAGGACAAGAGCGAAATGAAAGATTTGACCCTGGCGAATTTGCTCGGAAGCTTCCTATAACTTGAAGATTGTAATGAATGTTATGTCTGACCCTGTAGCATGAGTTCCTCTCACTGCACCAAAATTATTTGATTTGGGCAACAGCCCGTCCAGACCCCAATCCTGCCAAGAGATGAATAAACGCTGGTTGTCGCAATGTAACTCTGCTCTCAACTCGGTGCCGATGCGATTGGGATCGCGACTGCGAAATTCTCCTGCCCAAACCGATAATAAAACCGTCAATGCTCACCTTTGAGGTGCTGAGACATGCGTAGCCTTGGAATTCGGCGTGGAACTGTGGCAGATTGACCCAGGCTTGAGCCCAATAATCCCCGCGCTGAGGAGACTGTGTCGCAATGCGCTCGGTCCTACGGCTGTCATCCTGAGCGATAGCGAAGGATCTGCTTTTTTCGATGCCGAAGCGCAAAAACAGATTCATCGCCTGTGGCTCAGAATGGCATTGCGGCACAGTCTGGAGAGAGCGAGGAAGGCATTTTGATCAATCAAGAACGGTTAAAAAATTTCCTCATCGAGTTGATTAGGATCGACAGCCTGTCGCGCCAGGAATTGAACGTCGCGCTACGCCTCAAGCGCGAGTTGGAAGAGCTCGGCGCCACGGTATCGATCGACGACGCCGGCGCTAAGGTCGGCGGTAACGTCGGCAATGTGATCGCCAAGTTTCCCGGCAACGCGCCCCAATGCCAACCCCTACTCCTATCCGCTCACATGGATACCGTGGTGCCTGGCGAAGGCATCGTGCCAATCCTCGACGGCGACATCTTACGAACCAACGGCAAGACGGTGCTCGGCGGCGACGACAAGAGCGGCGTGGCGATCATCTGCGAAGTGCTGCGCGTGATGAAAGAAAATAGCCTACCCTGCTGCCCCATCGATGTGGTCTTCACGATCTGTGAAGAAGCCGGCTTGATCGGCGCCAAATGCCTCGACGTAAATAGACTCAGCGCGCGCACCGGTCTCGTGCTCGATAGCGACTCGGTGGGTTTTTTGTTCACCAAGGCGCCGGCGGCCAATCGCATGGAGTTTCGCGTGCACGGCCTCGAAGCCCACGCCGGCGTCTGCCCGGAAAGAGGCATCAATGCGATCAAAGTCGCCGCCGAAGGCCTCGCGCAAATGCAGCTGGGCCGCATCGAT
>JAERMN010000522.1 GCA_016844625.1 Deltaproteobacteria bacterium | reverse complement strand
TGTAATAGCGAGGAACGCGATAAGTAACTTGGCGTGGACCTTAGCCGGCACGCGCGCGACGATGCGCGGCAATATCTGGAGGAGCGAGTCGCTATTCATGCGCCAGCCATTTCAGTCCTCTGACTACGATTTTGGATTTTCGATTTTGGATTTTGGATTGTCCGGTCACTTCGGAAACAACCATTGCGAACAACCCGATAAAGTGAAAAGTGTTCATCTTCTGCGCCGGAGTGTTTTGATAGAAGCGACGGTCATTGCGACAATTTCATTAGTTTCTCTTAAGAGCCCTACAACTTCTCCCTCAGCAACAATGTTGGCTTCAATGAGCAATTCCAGCCAGTAAGCTGACTCGTCACCTTCTTCCTCTACGATAGCGAGCTGAGATAGAACGTCAGCTGTGGATTTGCCACGGCAAGCTGCTCGATAATTGGCTCCAACCGATGTGGCAGAGCGCAGCAACTGTCTTCCAATCACATCTGCGGTTTTACTCTTAGGCAGGGCTTCGACTAATTCAATCACGTTAAGCGCTAGCTTTTTTGTTCGCTGCTTGAAAATCTGTTCGTCCATGTCTTTGTCTCCTCAATCCAAAATCGCCGATGGATTTTTCTTTGTCCCCCAATCCAAAATCCAAAATCGAAAATCCAAAATCATTTGCGCTCCCGCGTGAGGCTTCGGAGATCGCGGATCGAATCTGACGCCCATGTACTGCACTCGCAGCGTTCCATTCCGGTCCACGAGCGACGTGAGAAACGTATGATCGACATCGCCGCGCGATGTTTTCTTGTAATAGATGCCGTAGCGCTTGGCGACCTCGCGGATCTCAGCCGGCGTACCCGTCAAGAACGCCCAGCCAGCGGGATTCGCCTTGTGTCCTTCGGCATACTGCTTGAGGACCTCCGGCGTGTCGCGCTCGGCATCCACGGTGATCGAGACGAAATGGACTTTGGACCCGAAGTCAGAACCGAGGCGATTTTGGATGCCGGCCATCTTTGCGGTGAGCAGCGGACAGGTGTCGGCGCAGCTGGCGAAGATGAACGTGATAGCGAGCACTTTGCCCCGCAGTTCCTTGAGCGTAAGCCGCTTGCCGTCCTGCGTAGTTAGATTGAACTCCGGCGCCGGCTTGATCTCCGGGAGGATTTCTCCAATAGCGGGACTCACGCGAGCGATCATCGCTAAGCTTCGATCGCCTCTTTCACCGCCGCCAGCAATTGCCGCTCATTCGGCAACTTGCCTTTTAGTTCCTTTGGTAGTTTCTCTGTCAGATGATATTCCGCCACGCCAATGGGGTTGGTCTTCGTCTTCAGCGCGAACTCGACCTCCAGGTTGTCTTTCTCCGCGCAGAGGATAATGCCGATGGACGGGTTGTCGCCCGGGCTCCGTTCCTTTTCATTGAGCACGTTGAGGTAGAAATCCATCTGGCCCGCGTGTGCCGGTTCGAACGGACCCACCTTGAGCTCGATGGCCACGAGTGATTTGAGAAAGCGATGGTAGAAGAGCAGATCGATGAAATACTCTTTACGTCCTAGTGTCAGTCGGTACTGCTGGCCAATGAAGCAGAAGCCGTAACCCAATTCGAGCAAGAATTCCCGCAACCGTTCAATCAGACGGGCTTCCAACTTCCGCTCGCGCACCGCGCTGGCAATGCCGAGGAACTCAAGGTTATAAGAACTTTTCAGCGTCTCCTCCGCCTGCTCGGCGAAATGCGCTGGCAGCGCGACGGCAAAATTGTGCGCCTTGCCAGCCTTGAGCGAGCGCTCGTAGGCCTTGGCCTTGATCTGGTTAAGCAGCACGTTACGGCTCCAGCCTAACTTGGCAGCAGCGCGGAGGTAATAGAGACGGGCTGCCGGCGCTTCCACTTTATTTAGGATGTGCAGATGATGACCCCATGGAATTTCTGCGACAGCTCGTCGCAGAAATTCACGCGGTGCTGCGGAAGCGCCCGTGGTCCTGCCAATTTTGGCTGCAGCCTGTGGCCAAATTCCACCCATCTCTCGCTCTGTTTCCTTTGGCAATTTGGCTACAACCTGCAGCCAAATTGCGGGATCAGAGTATGCTAAGTAAAACTGTTTCATGCTGCGCAGGTTACGTGCCGAGAAGCCGCTGACACTTGGAAAAGATTTCTGCAGATCAGCCGACAGCGCTTCCACGACGGACTCACCCCAGCCGAGCTGTTCCTGCTTCTCCACGATGCCTTTGCCGATGTCCCAATAGAGCAAGATCAGGTCGCGGTTCACCGCCCGCGCAGCTGAGAGACGCGCCGAGGCGATGCGCTGCTTCAGCTCGGTGATAAACTCGACGTAGTCGCGACTCAACGGAAGTTTGGCTGTCATGAGCGCTCGATAACTTCAGCAAGCTGTTGAAGAACTTTTGGCAACAGCCTGCAGCCAATTTGTCTCACAGGCTGTGAGAGAATTGCCTCCCGGTTGAAATCGTGGACTCGAATCTGCGCCGTCATCAGCATCTGGCTACTTACTCCTCTGTCTCTTTCCCAGTCTCCGTCCGTCTATTCCCAATCCAACCCCCAAGACTTTAAGTCGAACCATCGAAAATCCAAAATTCCCTAGCGCTCATGCCTTCAATTCTTTTTTCAGCTCTCTAATAAACCGCCAGTCGGTACCCTGCGAGATGATTTTCTGCGGGCTCGACTTTATCATCCCGGCTTCGTGGAGGCGGAGGGCGTAGAAGCGGACGCTGTCCTCGGCGTCGTACTCCCGCCATTTGCCGTAAGGGATTTCTTTCATTGCCTGAAGGGCATAGTCGTATTGCGGCGTAAAGCCCTTGTCGACGAGCAGGCGCGCGGCGCGGTCCGGCTCGAGTGCGCAGATCTGGTTGGCTTTTAAGATCGCCCGCATTGCCCGTTTGGTAGCCGCGGGGTGCTTGCGGACAAACTCCCGGTTGCTAGCCATCACGCAGCAGAAATATTGGGACCAAGGCCGATCGGCTCCGCTGTTGACGACTACGTTCCCTATCTTCTTCGCGCGGAGTTCTTGCGGAACCGGCGGGAAGCCCACCAGGGCATCGATCTTCTTCTCGGCGAGAAGCCGCATCGACTCGGGCACCGGGTGCGTTACCCAGTTGATGTCTTTACGGGGATCGATGCCGACGTAGGCGGCCATGCTGGCGAGGAAGATGTGGTGCGGGCTCCCCTGGCCGGGTATCGCAACGGCCTTGCCCTTCAGATCTCGGATAGCGCGCACCTGGTCGGTTCCGAAAAGTTCGTAGCAGCCGGCATGAACTCCGCCTAGAAGGACGATGGGTTCCCCGGCGTCGATCTGGATAATGAAGGGCGGCGCGTACGCCATGCTGACGTCCACATCGCCAGAGGCGAACGCCTTGTAGATGTCGGCGCTTTGGAGCTTGACGTATTGGACGTCGGTAAATCCCTCACCTCGCAGGAGCTCGTCAGCAACATACTGTGGCGCCACACAGACGCCGGGTATGCTAGACAATCTGATCCGCGTCGTCTCCGGCGGCGGCTCGGCGGCCAGTGTTTCAGATCTTATTCCAAGTAGCCCAGTAGCCCCTGCGATGGTCAGCGCATTCAAGAAATCTCGACGACTCCAGCTCTTATCTCTTTGGCTATTCATGTGACCCTCCCGTCTCGACGATTTTAGATTTTGGATACTTCGACTTCGCTCAGTACAGGTTTTCGATTGTCGGAGTAAGAATTCAAGACTCGAATCCAGAATGTTTTCTCTCTCGGCCTTCCCTTAATCCAAAATCGAAAATCCAAAATGGACTCACGCCTTCATCTCCTTCTTAATCTCCCGCAGAAACCGCCAGTCCCCGGCTTGCGCGATGAGTTTGGTTGGACTGGTCTTGATCATCCCCACTTCGTGCAGGCGGAGCGAGTAGAAGCGGATTGTGTCCTCGGGGTCGAAGTCGCGCCACTGCGCATAGTGCATATCCTTCATCGTCTGCAGGGCGAAGTCGTAGTTCTTCGTGTAGCCCTTGTCCACGAGGAATCGTGCAGCTTTCTCAGGTTCGCGCGCACAGTAGTCGGTTGCCTTCATTATCGCGCGTAGCGTTCGTTTAGTGGCCATTGGATTTTTCCGAACGAACTCCCGATTGCCGATCACCATGCAGCAGAAATACTGCGACCAGGGCCGGTCCATCATGCTGTTAACCACGACATGGCCGATCTTCTTGGCGCGGAGCTCTTGCGGTTCCGGCGGGAAACCTAGAAAGGCGTCGATCTTCCCTTGGGCAAGAAGCTCTGCCGCCTCGGCAAAGGGATAGGTCACCCAGTTGATGTCTTTTTTAGGGTCCAGCCCGTACGCGACCATGGTGGAGATGAAGACATGCTGTGGGCCTCCCATTCCTGGCACCGCGACGGTCTTGCCCTTGAGATCGCGAACCGCGCGGACCTGCATGGTTGCGAACAGTTCGAAGCAGCCGACGTGGACACCGGCGAGCATGACGATGGGAGCCCCGCCGTCTACATAGGTAAGGACGGGCCCGGAGAATTGGATGCTAATGTCGGCCTCGCCGCCGGCCACGGCCATGGTATTGCCGAGATTTGTGTCTTTTTTGATGTATTGTACATCGGTGAATCCCTCAGCGCGCAACAAATCTTCAGCGACGTACTTGGGCGCCTGACACATGCCGCCGGCTTGGACCAACCGGATTCGGGTCGTTTCCGGCGGCGGCTCGGCGGTGGATGGCTCAGATGGAAATCCCAACAGAGCGCCAGTGCCGACGAGAGTCGCGCCCAGAAATTCTCGTCGGCTCCAGCCGTTACCCCTTATGTAATTCATATTCCCCACTACCATTTTGGATTTTCGATTTTGGATTGTCGGACAACTCATTTTGGATTTTGGATTCACGACCATTCGGAAAGGGCACCACCTCGGTTACTTCCG
>JAERMN010000086.1 GCA_016844625.1 Deltaproteobacteria bacterium | reverse complement strand
TTCAGCGTCGCGTCGGCTCGAGTGGATTGGATTACCGGAGTTTCACTCATCATCGGTCCTTTAGATCCTTTCTCGCTCGCGACCGTATCCGATCAAGCGAGATACTGTCAACGCGCGGTATTGTGAGGGCGCACGTGGGAAGGGCAACCACAGGAGGTTGCCCCTACAAGTCCGATTCTTTTTTGCGTACTTTGCGTGGCTCCAGTTCCTTCGCATTCGCTCAGGACAAGCTCTGCGGTTAAATTTCCGATTCCGACTAAGGGCGGGTTTCAAACCCGCCCATACTTTGTGAACTTTGTGCCCTTTGTGGTTACATTATCCGATCTTTTTTTCGCTTGCGGCTTTGCCGCGCTGTGCCTTCGCGGTGAATCCTCTCTGACTCCGAATAAGCAAACTGCGAAGCTATGAATGCTCCAGCGCCTTTTTACCGATTAAAATTCCAATCAGTCGCGGATCGCCAACGCGCCGCCGTCCACCGGCAAGTCGATCGCGTAGATAAACTCCGACTCATCAGAGACGAGAAACAAGACGGCCTTGGCGATGTCCATTGGCAGGCCGCGCCGGCCGGCAAGATTTTTAACGAAACGATTCTCCGGAACATCTTGCTGACCGACCGGAGAACCGATGCGATTGGGCGAAACCGAATTGACCCGGATACCTTCCGGCGCCAGCTGCACAGCGATGGAGCGCGTTAGATTCAACACCCCGGCCTTGGCCGTGGTATAAGCGGTCGCCTCTTTCCTGCCCCAGTGGCCCGAAGTCGACGCAATGTTGACGATCCGCCCTTTGCGCTTCTGATCGATCATCACTTTCGCCGCCGCGCGGGTGCAATACCACACGCTGCGCAGGCACACGTTCATCGTCCGGTCCCATTCTTCTTCGGTGATATCGAAGATCGTCTTGTGATCGGTCCACGCTGCGTTGTTGACCAAAATATCGACGCCGCCGAATTGTTTCACCACGGTTTGCACCATGCTGTCGACCGACGCCGGATTGGCCACGTCGCAGACCACCGAGATCGCTTTGCCGGGATTTTTAGCGTTGATCTCGCCGGCCACGTTGCGGCCTCGCCCAGGGTCTAAATCCACCACTGCGACTTTCGCGCCTTCGTCGACAAACAGTTTGCTCACATCTTCGCCAATGTTTCGGCCCGCGCCGGTAACGATGGCGACTTGATCTTTAAGTCTCATGGCATCCTCCGATTAAATTACTTGCTTGCTGCATAACAGAAGCTCGCTGAAAGGTCTAGTTATGCGTTTTGAGCGCACGGAAATACTTATACAAGTCGCGTGAGGTTAGAGCATCTAGGGTCGAAGAATAAACAACCGCGCTGCAAACTGCGCGGTATCAGGCGAAGAGATTTGTCTTAAAGGCGTCACCCGCGAATGTATTTATCGTGGCTCGATGTGCTCACCATCGTTCGACCCAGAGGCTCTCGACGGGCGACCCTGAGCCGCGTCGAATGGGTCGGGGGTCCAGTTCAGAAGCCGCCTGTGGTGAGCCCAGTCGAACCACCGCTCAAAGCATGCGGCAATGACGGACTTCGAAACGGCAATGAACTTAACCGAGCGAGTTGCGGGGAATCGACCCGCAGAGATTGAGGATGGAAGGTCGCGATCGTCGATCCTCTATCTTCGATCCTCGACTGGGATCGAATCAAAGACTCACTTTCTCGGTGTAAAGGTCTTTGAGAAACTTGCTGCCCTTGAGCTCGTCGAAGAAACGCGGCTCGATAATATCGGCAGGTTTGAGTTTATTGGCGCGCTGATCGGCGGTCGCGCTGACGTCAATCAGCGCTTGGAGCGCTTCTGTATTCAACTCGGGCAACGGCCTAAGCTGCGCCGAGAAGGCATCATACATGGCGTCCACGCTCATGCCTTGGTTGCCGGGAAAGTATTTCTTCAAGATTGCCACACTTTCGCTGCGCTTCGAGACAAAATATTGGATCGCCGCCGCGTAGCCTTTCATGAAACGGCGCATGATATCCTCGTCACGCTTGATAAACGAACGGGTGGTCAGCAAGACATCGGTCACTATCGGCACCGACTTCACGTCGAGCACCTTGATGCCGAGCTTCTGCGCTTCGGCAACCAGCCTCTCACCGAAGGGCGCGCCTTGCACCAAATTTTTCGTCAAGGCAACCGCCCGCGCCGGCGCCAGGCCGGCTGCAACCATCTCGACATCCTTCGATGGATCCAAGCCGGCACGCCGCAAAATCACCCGCGCGATTAGATCGGAACGCGCACCGAACGCCGAGACGCCGATCTTTTTGCCTTTCAATTCTTTTACCGCGCTAATCGCCGAGCCCACACCCATGCCGTAGTGATCGAAGCTGACATGGGAACCGATCAAGGCAAGGTCCGCGCCGGTCGTAATGGGCTGGAGAATAGCCAATGGGCTGCCGAATCCGATGAGCACATCGACCCCCATCAACGACTGCACCCCGGCGGAAAAAGTATCGCGGATCGGGAGTTCTTCCACCTCGACCCCATGTTGTCTGAAGATGCCGCCATCGACGCCGATGTAAGCGACTGCCGTGCCGATCTCCCAGCCGGCATAAGCTAAGCGCAATTTTTTTGCGCTTTCCGCCGCCGTCGCGCTGCGCGACGCAATGAACATCCCGGACAGCATCAAACCTATCGAAATGTAACAACGATATCTTGACGCGATAAAGTTACCCATGCCGGCATCATAACCCACCTTAAACTACCCGCCAAGAGCCGATCGGTGAATTCCCTGCGACACGCAGCCATGTTAATGCAGCGCACGATCGCGGCCGCGTCAGCCGTTACGAAGCTGGTCATCTCTGGAAATGCCGCGATCATGGACACCGGCGCTCTGAACTGGCCCCCGATAGCAAAGCCCCCTGCAACATCAACCCATTGGCGACTGCTTGCCCGCGCGCGTGGTTGTTGAAGAACACGTAGAATTTCGACCCCGGCGAGTTGCCGGCGAGCTGTTTTAACTTTTCTGTAAGGCGGCGAAGATTTTCTGCCCGATAACTGAAACAAGAGCGCGCCACGCCGACCGGCTTCAACTAGCGACGCGACACCTTCGCTAAAACGTTCGCTGTCGGCGCGCTCGACGGGCGGCCAACGTTGCCCCGTGTCATGCGCGCCATCGGCGAGTTTCGCGGCGTGGGTAAATTTCTGCCAAGCTTTAACGGTGAAAACGAAATCGGCCGGAGTCTTCGTCGCCCAACCGCGAGCCATCGCGACGCTGGCCGGGCGGTAAAAAGTCGAATTGATTTCTACCGAATTGAAATAAGCCGCGTAAAACTCCCGCTCGTCAATGCGTATTTTGCCGCGCTTCGGATAAAACACCCGCGCCAACCGTTCGGCGACTCGCCAGGATAAGAATAGCCGCAGTTGCCGATGTGAAATCGAGTGTTGGTTTCGCTAGCCATGATCGCACTAAGATCACCGTTAGTTTAACCGAAGTCTTGAGGGATTCTAATCTCCAAACCTCGGCTCCAGAATTTGCAACCCTCTAGAATTTCATCTAGGATAATTGCGTTTTCACACCAGTGTCAATTCAGACTCGAGCTTAGGAGGATTGGTTTCATGGCAACGATGATCGCCAACGACTGTATTAACTGCGGCGCGTGCGAGCCTGAGTGTCCCAACAACGCGATCTCGCAGGGCGACCCGATTTTTGTCATCGATCCCCTACTGTGCACCGAATGCGTCGGCTTTCACGACTACGAAGCCTGCGCCGCGGTTTGTCCAGTGGACGTATGCATCACCGACCCGAACAATATCGAATCCGAAGAGGCGCTCATCGCTCGTGCCCGAGCGCTCCATCCGGAAACCAATTTCGGCGACAGCTTCGAATCCCGTTTTCGTAAGGGCCAAGACAAAGCGGCAGCAGCGCCGGCGAGCGCGCCGGCTCAGACACCGGGAACGCGGGCACCCGCCAGCGCCGCCGCTGCGCCAGTCACTGCGGGTGCGGTTTCTGCATTCGCCGAAGCCGATGTCGATTATTTCGAGTTACCGCCGATCGATTCGTGGAATATTCCCATGCGTTGCTACAAGTGCAACCAGGTGCACGAAGAAAATGTCAAACAATTCATGATCGGCAACGTCATCTTCTGCCCGCACTGCCACAAGTCGACGTTCGTGCGCGATAATTTGAACTATCACATTCGCACGCTGCTCAAGGATGCTTACGATCAGTGGGATAATCAACAGACGGAGTTCGCCGAGCAGCGCGAGCGCGAGCGGACGCAGTTTCTCGAACGGCGCACTAAGGAAGCCGAGTCGTTCAAAAATCGTCAAAAGCGCGATCTCGAAAAAATTCGCCAAGATCTCGACACCATCGGCGACCAGTACGATGCCGCCGGCAAGCCCTATAAGAAGGGTTCAAGTTTTAGCTGGGGTTGATCTGTTACCCCATGCTCTATTCCTGGCTCCACCTTATCGCCCTGATTGTCTATCTCGGCGCGGTCATCGGTTTTTGGCTGATGCTGTTGCCCTCTGTGGCTATTCTCGAAAAGCACGAAGAAAAACTGCGCTTTCTCGCGCGCGGG
Source organism: Deltaproteobacteria bacterium (assembly GCA_016844625.1). Taxonomy (GTDB): domain Bacteria; phylum Desulfobacterota; class Binatia; order UBA9968; family UBA9968; genus DP-20. The sequence continues at coordinate 14,838 of JAERMN010000086.1, read as the reverse complement.
CTCAAATTTTACAATCCTCTCCAAGTCGGCTCGCTTGGGATCATTCTTTTCACCGGCGCGTTTCAATTAACCGAGATCAAAGCCGCTTATCGTGAGATGTTCATTAAACATCTGGCCTACAACCTCGGCATCAAGCTACTGTTCGCGTTTCTCCTAGTCATCTTTAGCGTCTACCAAGCGCTCGGTGTCGGCCACCGCTTCGTCAGACGGGTCGAAGGCGGCGATGAAGTAAAGCCGGAAGAGCTCGCGTCGATCATCCGCCGCTTGACCGGCGCCAACTGGCTGATGCTAATTTTCACCGCCATTACTTTGTGGCTCGGCATGCGGCTGCGCGCTTAGCTCTCCGACTGGCAAATGGTTTTGAAATGGTGCTATGAAGCCTCTAGCGCCCAATCACCATCACGAGAGGAATCTGCCATGGCAAATCGCAAACTGAAAGTCATCTATCGGTCCAATTCCCACGCGCCGCTCTGGCTGGTGGCCGACAAATCCGGCTGCTGGAATAACAACGGCCTCGACGTCGACACCTCGCCGCAACTGGTTCGCGAGAGAGCCGTCGAATCGCTTAAGAACGGTCATGTCGATCTGATCTCCGGCAATCATCATAATCTATATGTGCGTAACGCCAGGAACGGGGAGGACTTCGTCCACCTGGCGCAGCCGACTAATAACTGGACGGAAAACAAACTGGTAGTCAAGCCGGGCATTCGCTCGGTCCAAGATCTAAAGGGGAAAAAGATCGCCGCCGATAAGCTGACGTCTCATGCCGGCTTAAATATCTGGCTGTTTCTCAAGCAAGCCGGCCTCGACGCCGATCGCGGCGATGTCGAGCTGGTGGAATTTCGCGGCTCATCCGAAGAACGTTGGAAACAAGTCGTGAGCGGTGTTTTTGACGGCACCTTTGTCACCATCCCGCACGACGCGCGCGCCGCGAAAGCCGGCGCTCACGTCATCGAAGTGCCGGCGATACCGATGATCCGCGGCGTCACGCTCACAACCACGACCAGTTTCGTAAAAAACCATACGGAAGAAATGCGCCAACTGACCAAGGGCCTAGTCGACGCTATTCACTTTTTTCTAACCCGCAAACAGGAGACCTTGGAAATCCTCAAAGAGCACGCCACGCCAATCCTAAAACTTCAATCCGATGAAGAAGTGGAAAGACTTTACGACGAATGGGCGAGATCGTTGGAGCGCAAGCCCTATCCCAATCTCGCGGCGATCTCCAATGTCTTTCAGTTGGCAGTTCGGCGCGATCCCGACATCGCCGGTTACAACCCGCTGGCACTATGGAACACCCATTTTGTCCGCGAGCTCGACGACAGCGGTTACATCGACCAGCTTTACAAATAGAAAGTATTTGCGAATTTACTGGAAATATCTCTTCACCACGAAGAGCCTAGCGCGGCTACGCCGCAACCGAAACTCGGAATATCTCGCGCAAAGAACGCAAAGGGCGCAAAGAAAAAAAATGATTTCCGAACTTGGCGTCCTTGGCGAGACTTGGTGCGAGGCATATCCGAATCCGAGGGGTCTTCGGCTCCCGAACAATTTGCGCAAGCCGCGGAAACTATCATGGATAGTAGTACGAAGGACACGCTGGGTTCGGATGATCAATGCTCCGAACTTCGTGCTCTTCGTGTCCTTCGTGGTTAAGAACTCTTTCACATTGGGTTGCTGCTTCGCCGCCTTCGGTCCTAAATCCAGACATAAGCCTGAAGAACCAGATAAAAAAAAGGCGGAGCCCTCAGGCTCCGCCTTTTGCTGACTGCCTCTTCGGCGTCTAAAAAAGACTAGCGCTGAGAAATTCTGCCGTCAGGCGTCACGCTCTGCTGCGATGAACGCGGCGCGGCCGGCTGCGCTGCCGGTGTCGCGGCGGTGGAAGTCACGCCATCGCGATACACGAGAATTTCTACCCGACGGTTCTTCGCTCTACCCGGGGCGGTTTTGTTATCTTCCACGGGGGCGCTCTGGCCATAAGATACCGGAACCACGCGGAGCGGGTCCAGGTTCTTCTTGGTGATCAAATAGCGGCTCACCGCATCGGCGCGTCGCTTGCCGAGATCGTAATTGTAGTCGTCATTGCCGACGTTGTCGGTGTGGCCGGCGACCATGAAGACGACGCCATCGGCGCCTAGCGCGTCGCCCTTAAGATCGCTCAAGAAGCTATCGATCTCTTTCTGCGCTTGCGGCGGCAAGACTGTCGAATTAATCGCGAAGTTGGCGCCGTCCTTCATGTCGATCACCAGCTTGCGTTCCAAGCGCAAATTGGCAATCGCGTTAAGCGCGCGATCGGCCTTGGCATCGACCTGACCGAGGCGGCCTTCGAATTGCCCCATCCGGCCTTCGAACTGACCGAGTTTTCCTTCGACGCCGCTCATGCGGTTACCGAGGCCGCCGATCTGCCCCTCAGCCTGTTCGAGACGTCCTTCCGTTTGCGAGATCCGCCCAGAGAGCGGATCCTGAACATTTTCCCGTACCCAGTCGCGCGTCGCGATGCAGCCCTGGGCCAACAGCAGCGAGCCGGCCAAACCGGCTCCGATAAAATATTTCGCACGACCAAAGCTAAAACCATTCATACTCATTCCTCCTGTTAGATAACTGTTAGTTTTCATCGACACTTCTTCTGTTTTGCTATTTCGAATCGTTTCACGAACCCCACCCAAGCGGCACGCAGACGATAAATTCTGAAGCCCGCCCAGGGCGGCTTCTCATGTAAACATCACCTCCGATTTGATCTAAGTATTGCCGCACTGACACTAATGCTTGATGACTTTCATCGGGCACGCCACCAAACCGCCCGGCGGTATCGAACCGTGCAGTCAACGTTTCCGCCACGTTGTTGGTTGTCATGCCTTTGATCGCAAATGTTAAATGAGCCCCGTCGCTGCGCACCGCGAACTCGACGGTTTCATTGCGCGTCGCCGCCACTGCATTATTGATCAGGACGTGGAGAGCCAGCCTGAACAGCGCTGGATCCGTCCGCACCTCCTCCGGCGTCTTCGCGGCGCAGTCTACCGTCACATCGACGCCCCGCTCCTGGCTCAAACGCCGGCAAGCCGTCACGGCTTCCTGCACCGCGCTAGCGACATCGACCACGGACATATCCGCGTCGGCAATGTTCGTCACGGCATAGGGCAATGCTTCCGGAAGCGGATTCATGCATGTCAAAATATTCTCGACACTCGATTCGATATTACCGACAAACTTCTCTTGTTCGACGGCTTGCGCGCCGCTTATATTCTGGCGGATCAGCGCGGTATTGCCGGCGATCAGTTGGAGCGAGTTTTTGATATCATGGGACATGTGCACCAGCCGCTCGCAGAGCTGATCCTTTCGCTTAAGCGCACGCACCGCCCAGCTAAACTCACCGGCCAACGCTTGGAGCAAAAATAACTCAGACGGCGAATAGCTTTGACGGCTCGAATGGCCCAACATCAAGAAGCCGAGCGCCCGCCCCGCCGCTGGCGTGACGGGAACCACGACGGCGCTGCGAAAACCGAACTCGCCGCTCACGTCATTCCAGGCGATCGGCGCGCGCGAGTTGGCCACTAGATCGAGACAACGCCGAGAGAGATCGGCCGGCACATTGGCCATGCCTGCTTCCGGCACGCCGAACTCGACTAGTTTCGCGCCGTTTCCGGTCAGCGCGCCGAAGCAAAAATCGACACTGTAAAGTCGCCGTAACCTGACCAGGAATTGATTCAAAAGCGCCCTCTGATCGGCGCATTGCTGTGTCCAACAGAAAGCCCGGACAAGACTGGCGCGGTCCCAAAGGCCGACAAATACATCCCAGCTGACTGCCGGCTCCCGACCATTGCCTAGGGGCGGATGGCGCTTAGCAATGCCGTTTTCGCTCGCCGCATGACTTCCCAAAGGATACTCCTGGACGGTCATAAGCCTTTTCTGTAAGCGAATTTCATTCCAAGCAAAATAATAGTCAATTTCAGCTACTTCTGGCACGTTTATCCAGTTTCGCACCTAGATCTCGCCTACGAAGCGCAGGGAATACCCTACACCCCTGAAGGAATGAAACGATATAAAATCGCCTTTTAACGAGAGAAGAAGCTGCCCCGAGCCGGTTGGACCCGATCACAACGGCCGTTCAAAACTTGTGTTGTGCGTGGACGGGAAAAAGAATGACCGCTTCGCTGGCGCCGGTCACAGGGTTAGCTTGACATACCCGGTTTTGGCTTTTTGAACTCGTCGGTTTTAAGGTCGTGCTTCTTAAGCAGATCGTAAAAGTCAGCGCGATATTTGCCGGCAAGTTTTGCCGCATGGCTGACGTTGCCTTCGGTAAGCGCCAATACTTGGATTAGATAATCGCGCTCGAAGGCATCGCGCGCGTCTTTGAGCGATCTCAAGTTATCGCCAGCTGGCGCGCTCTTCTCACGGGCGCCGTTCGTCCCCGTCTCCGACGCCGGGCCTTTTCCTTGCAGGATGTAGTCGGCGGTCACCGTATCGCTGCGCGTCATCGCCACCGCGTACTCGATGGTATTCTCCAACTCGCGCACGTTGCCCGGCCAGTCGTGCAGCATGAGTTTTCGCAGCGACTCCGGCGCCAAACCTTTGACTCTTCCTTGCGCTCGCGCAGCGGCGGCAAAAGAATCGGAATCACATGAATCCGATGGAACAAATCGTCGCGAAACAATCCTTTGCGCATCTGCTCGGCTAAATCTTTATTGGTGGCGACGATGACCCGGACATCCACTGCAATCGGCGCATCGCCGCCGACCGAATAGAACTGTCGCTCCTGCAAGACGCGCAGAAGCTTGGACTGCGTCGCCAATGGCATGTCGCCGATCTCGTCCAAGAATATCGTCCCGCCATGGGCCTGAGTGAAAAGTCCGCGAGTGCTTTTTACCGCGCCGGTAAAGGCGCCCTTTTCATGGCCGAACAGCTCGCTTTCGAGCAACGTTTCGGGCAACGCGGCGCAATTGAGCGCGACGAACGGCTTATCCTTGCGATCGCTCGCCAGGTGTATTGCTTTGGCGATCAGTTCTTTACCCGTGCCGCTTTCGCCGTGGATATAAACCGTCGAATCGAGGATCGCGATTCGACTCACCACGTCCAACACCGCGCGCATCTTGGCGCTATGGGCGATGATGTTGGCAAAATCGAAGCGTTCATTGAGCAGTTCTTTCAGCCGTTTGATTTCTGAGCTGAGCTTGCGGTTCTCCAGCGCGCGTTCGATCTGCAGCAACAGATCGCCGGCTTCAAACGGCTTCGTCAAATAGCTGTACGCGCCACGGCGCATCGCCTCCACCGCGCTCTCGATGCTGCCATGGGCGGTGAGGATGATCGTCGGCACGTCGGGACGGATGGCACGGATTTTTTCCATCAACGTCAGCCCGTCGCCGTTGGCGAGCATCAAATCGACGATGCACAGATCGAAAACTTGCTCGGTCTGCGCTCCCAGGGCGCGCGCTTCGTCAGCGGTGGCGCTGACCTTATAGTCCGCCGACTCAAGCCGTATCTTGATCAGCTCGAGCAGGTTAGGATTGTCATCGACGACGAGGATGTGACCTTTGGCCATGGCCGTTATTTAGCGCGCTCGCGCCGTTTCTTTTCGATTTCGATGTCGATCTGCTTGGATTTCTCGAGCATTTGTTTCATCTTTTCAATTTCTTGGCGCGACTTGTCGAGCTCTAGGCGCGATTTTTCAAATTCATGCTTCGACTTTTCCGCCGCCAGGCGGTTTCGCTCGATTTCCTCTTGAGACTTTTCCACCAGCTGTTGGGTTCTGGCGATTTCCTTTTTCGACTCTTCGGCTTCGATCAGCACGCCGACCCAAACCCTCGCCTGTTCCGCCCAGACGCTTTCAGGGTATTTCGCAATCACCTGGTTCAAAGTGCCGATCGCTTGACGCACGTCCTTCTTCGGGTTATGCGGATGGGCGAAGACTAAACCAATATTGTACGTCGCCACATCCGCCGGCGGTTGATTCTGCGCGATCGCAACGACGCTCTCGAAGGCCTTCAACGATCCGTCATAGTCGCCGCGCACGAGCAGCTGCTGTCCGCTGGCGAGGGTTTCGCGCAGTTGCTGGCGCCGATTCGATTCCTCGAACAGCGTGCAGCCGCAGAGAAACACTAACACGGCAAGACAAAAATAAACGCACTGCCCTGGCCTAACTGGCTTTCGGCCCATATTTTTCCACCATGAGATGACACGATGCTCTTCACAATCGCTAAGCCCAGCCCGGTTCCCGACCGAGCACTGCCGCTGGGCCGACTTCCTTGGTTAAACTTTTCAAATATCGATATCAAGCTCTCAGCCGGAATTCCCGGGCCGGAATCCCTGACGGCGATCTCGAGTTTGCCGTCCAGCGGTTTCGCCGTGACGCTCACCTGCCCGCCGGCGGGAGTAAACTTGACCGCGTTGCCGAGTAGATTGCGCAACACTTGAAGGATGCGCTCGGGATCGATGCGCACCGCCGGTAGCGCTGCCGCCACTGCGCTTTCAAGCTTGATCTGCTTAGCCTCGACCAACGGCGCGATCTCAGCGACCGCCCGTTTGATCAGCGGGTCGACGTTGCTGACCTCAAACTCGTAGGTCATCATGCCGGCTTCCATCTTAGACAGGTCGAGCAGCGAATTGACCAAGCTGATCAGCCGATTACTCTCCTCGGCGAGAATGGCCAGGAGCTTACGTTGTTTCTCCGTGGTCGCGCCGCCGACGCCTTCAAGCAAAAGCCCGGTGCCTTCTTTAATCGACGTGAGCGGTGTGCGGAGTTCATGCGACATCGACGCGAAGAAGTCCGCCTTCATGCGGTCGAGTTCGCGCAATCTTTCCGACATCGCGCTCAGCGCCTCGGCTAGCGCGCCGATCTCCGGCGGCGACTTAACCACGACGCCGCTCTCGAAATTCCCCTTGGCGATCTCCTCGGTCTTGCGCTTCAAGAGCGCAATGGGGGCGGTAATACTTCTAGTCACCAAAAGCGACATGAGAACGATCGCGAACAAGCAGGCGATCGCAATCGCAATTGACATCTCCCGCGCCTGGTCGGCCATAGCGGCGAGATCGGCCAGCTTGGCGCCGGTGGCGTGCTGTTGATTCACGCGCAGCCGTTCGAATCCGCTCAAGATTCCGTCGACGAGTGCGTCTTTGTCCTGCTTATAGCGCGCCTGAGAGTACGCTTTGTGCGTCCGCACATAACGCGACTCGCCGTCGACCAAGGAGACGTAGCTAAGATAATCCTGCCGCACGCTGCTCAAGATCGGCGCCGCCATGCCGTCGCCCAAAGCCAACGCGTTTTCCAGGCGCGCCTCGAAGTCGACCTTGAGCCGAACGAACTGCAAATACCAAGCTTCGTCCCGCGTGATGATAAATTTCTGTTCGACCCGGCTTTGTCCGAGCAGGAGATCGGCGAGCGCTTTTTCATGTTCGAGCATCCGGTTGTCGACCGTAAGAATCGCTGCCGTGCGCGCGCCAAGTTGGCGCAGCGTCAAGATGGCGTACACGCTCGCCGCGGCGACGATCACGAAAATCGCTAGATAGCCAAGTATGAGGCGAGCAAATAAACTCAAACGCACCAAAACATTTCCCCGATGATGTTAAGCTTCACTATTCCGCTTTGCCGTCGTCAGCCGTTGAAAATAATTCTTTTGGCTCGGCCGCCGCCGCCACGAGCTTTTGGCCAAATTGATCTAACCGCCGCTCGGCATTCTGATAACTCGCTTGGGCATGGCCCAGGTGTTTGCCCAGCAGCGTATATTCATCACGGAGCTTTGCAAAGTCGTTCTGCAGACGGCTTAAGTATTCAAGGATCTCCTTGGCGCGATCTTCGACCTTCATGCCCCTTAAACCAAGAACGATCGCCTGCAAATAAGCATACAAACTATTGGGCGACACCGGAATGACATGTTTGCCGAGCGCATAATGAGACAGACTTTTATCGTCCGCGATATCTTCCTTGATGATCGTTTCGTAGTAAACATTTTCCGCTGGGATATACATGAGCGCGAAATCGTAAGTACCCTCGTCGGGCAAAATATATTTGCCCGCGATCGCGTCGATATGTTTTTTCACGTCTGAGACGAATTGCCGCTTGGCGCGAGCGCTTTCCTCATCGCTGGTCGCCGCTAGAATCCGTTTGAAGTTTTCCAGGGGAAATTTTGCGTCCACGGGCACCAGTGAGCTGCCGAGCTTGACGACGGCGTCGACTTTCTCGCCGCTGCGAAAGCCATACTGCGTTGAAAAGTGTTCCGCCGGCAAGATCTGGCCGAGCAACTCTTCGAGAAAATACTCGCCCAATCCGCCTCTGAGCTTGGGCGCGCGCAGAATCTCTTGCAGCGATGCGATGTCCTTGCCGACTTCGTAAATCTTGCGGTTGGCCTCTTCAAGACCGCCGAGACTGCGCTGCACGTTGCCGACCACGCGCGCCGCGTTGTCTAGGCGCTCGCCTAAATTTTGCTGCGTTTGGCTGAGCACGTCGGCGTTCTCTTTCAAGCGCTGATTGACGTGGCCGAGCAGTTGCCCTAACTGCTGTTGGATCGACTGGCTGTTATGCTCCAAACTCTGGCTTAACTGCGAGCGCAGCTGAGCGATCTGTTGCTGCATCATCAGCAGCGAATGATCTTCCGGTTTTTCCTGCAATAGCGACTTAAGCCGGCTCATGAAAAACCAGCCGAGCAGAACTAAACCGAGAAATGAAAAAAGAATCAGTACGAGCGGATGTGATAGTTCCACGATCAAAGTTCCACGATCAACCGTGGCGCGATCAGAGCAGTCTTAGGGCGTATTCGAGGATCTCGCTGAGCTTACGGATCTGGATGGCGCGCATGGAGCGTTCATCGCGCGGCGCGGCGAAATAGTCATCGATGCTTTTTTTGAGATTCCATTCGAGCAATTCGACACATTGGTCCATGCTGACTTTTTCAGACCGGCGGCGGCGGGCTTGGTGCAGTTCCTGGAGTTGAATCAGCTGGCCCATACAGTGCGCTAGTGTAGGGTACACCGAAGAATTGTCAAGGCCTCGGCAAACTTACCGCCGGCTCTTGTTGGGTCACGCAGTGAATCGCGCCCAATCCCGCGACGACTTCGTTACAACGCAAGCCAATCACTTTTCGCTCGGGAAACAACTCTTGGAGAATTCCTAAAGCTTCCTTGTCGTTGCGATCGTCGAACACCGGCACCAGGACAACTTCGTTGGCGATGTAAAAGTTAGCGTAACTTGCCGGCAGGCGTGCATTCTCAAAGTAGACTGGACTCGGACAGGGTAACGTAACAAGTTCCAATTCCCCGCCGCTTTGATCCTTGGCGTTTCGTAGACGCTCGTAGTTTTCTTGCAAGCAGCGATAATTAGCGTCTTTTGAATTTGCCTCAATGATACAAACTGCGGTCCTTGGATCGATGAAGCGCGCGATGTCGTCAATATGGCCGTCGGTGTCGTCGCCGGCGATGCCGTCGCCAAGCCAGATCACCTGGCTTACGCCCAGGGAGTTTTTGAGAACCTGCTCGATCTCCTGCTGACGCATCTGCGGGTTACGATTGCGATTGAGCAGACATTGCTCAGTGGTGAGACAAGTGCCGGCGCCGTTAACTTCAATCGAGCCTCCTTCAAGAATGATTTTGTGATTGAACACCGGCACTTTCAGCAGCGTAGCGATCTCGCGCGCCACTCGCTCGTCCTCTTCATAGGCTTGGTATTTACCGCCCCAGCCATTGAAGATCCAATCGTTGAATGCCAGCGGCGCGTCGTGTGAATTGCGTCTGACAAACGTCGGGCCGTAATCGCGCATCCAGGCATCCACCGTTGGAATGCGAAGTGGCCTGACGTTGGCTAGCGCCGCGTTGGCTGCTTTCAATCGTGCCGTCACCTCTTGCTCGGTCGACGCGTCATTAACAAGCAGGTAAACGAGTTCGTGGGGCGACAGCGCGCAAATCATCTGAATCCAGATCTCGCGCACTTTCTCTAAATCGGTCGGCCAGGTTTCGAGATTATGCGGCCAAGAAAGCCAAGTGGCGTGATGACGCGCCCATTCCGCCGGCATCGAGTAGCCAAGCGACGACGGTGTCGTGGGAGTTGAAAAGGAATTGCTCATGGCAGCGACGTTTGACCAATGCTGAGTTATCGATCGAGCATGCGGGTAAGCAGCAAGCTGTAAGAGTCAATGCGCCGGTCGCGCAGAAACGGCCAGCTTTGACGCGTCGCTTCGATCTTTGCCAGATCGCATTTGGCGATGACCATCTCTTCGCGCTTGTCATTCGCCTGCGCGACGATTTCGCCGAACGGCCCGGCGACGAACGAATGGCCCCAGAAATTGATCTTGCCCTCGCGCCCGACGCGATTCACCGAGGCGACGTAAACGCCGTTGGCGATGGCATGGGAGCGTTGAATCAGTTGCCAAGCGTCGCGTTGATTTTGCGCCACCGCCCGCGGCTCATTGGGAATCCAACCGATGGCGGTTGGATAAAAAATAATCTGCGCCCCCGCCAACGCCGCCAAGCGCGCGCCTTCGGGAAACCACTGATCCCAGCAAACCAGCACCGCGATCTTGGCATAGCGCGTTTGAAAACTAGGAAAGCCAAGATCGCCCGGCGTAAAATAAAATTTCTCGTAATATAGCGGATCGTCGGGGATATGCATCTTGCGGTACTTGCCGGCGATCGATCCGTCGGCGTCGAGCACGACCGCGGTATTGTGATAAATCCCGGCGGCGCGCCGCTCGAACAGCGACGCCACGATAACGATTTGTTTCTTCCGCGCTAACTCCGCCAACGCCGCCGTACTCGGTCCGGGAATCGTTTCGGATAACTTGAAGTTGCGATGATCCTCGCTCTGGCAAAAGTAACGGGAGCGAAAGAGCTCTTGCAGGCAAACCACCTGCGCGCCCTTTTGGGCGGCAGCTTCGATCCGTTCGATCGCTTTGGCAAGATTGGCCGCGGGATCGTTGCCGCAACTCATTTGCACCAGCCCGACTTTGATTTCTCCCGGCTTTGTTTTACCTGGCATGATGAAAGCTAGTGTAGCGGAATTCTTTTAGAGAAACAAAAAAAGGGAGAGGAAAAGTAAAAACCCTTTCCTCTCCCCGAGACAGACCGAAATCCAAACTACTTCAGGTGCTGCGCGAAGAAAGCCTTGGTCTTTTCCCAAGCATCCTGCGCCGATGTCCCATGATAGCTGCCGCGCTCATCGCAGAAAAATCCATGGCCGGCTTCCGGATATATCTCCGCCTGGAAAGCCACCTTTTTCGCCGTCAGCTCGGTCTTGATCTGGTCAACGTGAGCCAGCGGGATCAACTGATCCTTGGCGCCGAAGAAAAGATACATCGGGCATTTGATCTCGCCGGTGCGCGACAACGGGCTCGGATTGCCCATCGGAATGCCGCCGCCGTAATACGGCACGGCGCATTTGATGTCCTTGGCGTGATGCGCCGCCGTGAGATAAGTGAGACGACCACCCATGCAAAAGCCAATCACACCAAGCGAGCCGGCTTTCACGTTGCTCTGCGCTTTCACGTGCGCGATCGCCGCGCCGACATCTTCCATCGCCTTGGGATCCTGCACGCGCTGCAAAGTCGCGATCGCCTTGGCCATATCGGAAAACGGAATAATCCGTTCCGCCTCGCGATGGTAAATATCCGGCGCAATCGCCACATAACCTTCCGCCGCGATCCGGTCGGTTACTTTCTTCATATGATCGTTGACGCCGAAAGCTTCCTGAATAACGACGACCCCCGGATAACTGCCGCCGTCTTTTGGCTGCGCCACATAAGCTTCCATCTTGCCGTCAGAAGTATTGAGTTGCACCACCGAACTTGAGACGTCCATCACAGACCTCCTTGAATGGATTCAGTCAATTTAAAGTGATTTTCCTGTATCAGATTTCATTGTGGCGGTCCATACCGGAGAACCGATAAATTCGTCGATTATTTCGATGACATGAATTGTAAGAGCTAGCCACAGACTCTCGGCTTCGTTGGCGCCAACAGCATGACTCTCGCGCAGTCGACTTTCGTTGAGAGCTTGCGCGGATAGCGCGCGTCCGAGGGCACGCGGCCAGGTTGACTGACACAGAAAAAAGGGCGGGCTTTTAGCCCGCCCCTCATTGGTATTTTTAGTAGCCGCGCAAACTCGCGCGCGCCGCTCACCCGCTATTTCTTTGGATGCCAGTCGTAGCTCGCGACTTTGTAGGCTTCGTCGGTGGCGAACCCAGGGATCTTCGTCGATGTATTCGATCATGTCCTTGGCGCGGTCTTCGATCTTTTCGGCGTGGCCGCGGAACTGGCGCGGTGGATGGAGCGCAAGATAGCGCGCCGGGATGGCGCCGACGTTGAAGTGCTGATGGAACCATTTGTTGGGCGGCACGAACATGCTGCCTTCGTGCCACGGCGCGACGATCTTCTCCTTGCCCTCTTCCCAAAGGATCGAATAGCCCTCGCCGGCGGGGATGACGATCACCCGTCCTGGGCCATGGCGATGGGCCTTCTTGTAAGTGCGGTCTGGGAACACCGACATATGGCAAGACATCTCTGAATTGGGAAACATGATCGTCACGCTCATGCCGCCGCGCCGGTTGGTGCTAAGCTTATCCCAGGCCGCCATGTCGGGAAAAAAATTACCGAACCAGAAGACTCGCTTGCCGCCCCAGGCAAGCGCGGGGTCGCCGTTCTCGACCAGCTTTGCTTCGGAGTAAGTATCGCCCTCGTTGGCACTGTCAGGCTTCTGATAGGGATTGTTAAAATAAAAACCCGGCTCGGTGATCAATGAAGTCGCCAAGGGCAGGTAACTGTAGCGCAGCACGCGCGCTGGCCGGTCGCCGCGCATGTTGCCCAGTTGCTGATAGCAGTTGGAGCTAATCTCAAAAAGACTGCGGTCCTGCCACTCAAAAGTTTTCTTCGGCCCGCGGTCGTCGGTCCAAACCGTGGTGACACCGCGTCCTTGCAGAACGTAAATAACCTCATCGAGGGCAAATTTCACTGGCGGCAAAGTTTTCCCCGGCGGAATCTCCATGACGGTGGCGGAGGTGATGCCCTCCTGCCCCATCAATTGAATGAACGCCGCGTTGCATTGGCGCTCATCCCACCAGCCCAGTTCGACGGTGCGCAGGTCTTCGATAAAAAAGCCGCGATGGATCGGGATACCGACCGAATCCATCCAGCGATCGTAAGTATAGTTCTTGGACTCGACCGCCACCGGGCCCGGTTCGAAATATTGGTTCTTGGTAATCTGCTCAGCAATTGTCGCCATAATTTTTCTCCTTGACCATCGTTTGTATCTTAATCGCCTACGGTTTTCCAACTGTAGCCAGCCCACCCCAATGTTGTCGGGGTTTTAGGTTCTTGTGTAAAGGGTCCGCCACGCGGGGCTTGTTTTGTTCACCACGAAGAACACGACGGGTTCGGACAATTAAATTTCCGAACTTCGCGCCCTTCGTGCCTTCGTGGTGAAAACATTTTCACAGTAAACTTCAAACTCGACACCCGAAACTCAAAACCAATTAAACCTCCGGCCGGATGCTGACGTGAATCACACCAGACGGTCCTTCTTCGCCGGCAAACGCGCGGATCGCCTCGTTGACATGATTGAGATCGAACTGGTGCGTGCTGATCTCGCCGAGGGGATACCTGCCGGAGGCTATCACTTGGAGGCCCAGCTCGAAAGCCGTGTAAGACGAACCTTGCACCCATTTCATCGTCACCAGCTTGCGGCCAAAGCCTCGCGTCGGGATTTCTTGATTGCCCGGACCGGCGAGCACGATGGTGCTGATCTTCGACGCGCACTCGAGCGCATCGCGCACGGTCGACTTGCCGCCGCGCGAGACGTTGACGACCACGTCGGCGCCTTGGCCGTTGGTGATCTCTTTTACCCGCGCGCTCAAGTTTTCGTTCTCGACATCGATCGTATGGTGCGCGCCGAGCTTTCGTGCCACTTCGAAACGCCGCGCGTCTCTCGTCAGTCCGCTGACGATGATACATTGGGCGCCGGCCTCGCGCGCGGCGACGACACTCGACAAACCCATTTGTCCGGGACCCTGAATGACGACAGTCTTGCCTGGCGCGGCGCCGCCCTGGAGATAGGCCCACTGCATGCCGTTCGCAAGCGGCACAAACAGCGCCGCCTGGGTCGCCGGCACATGGGCGGGAATCTTGTGCACGATCGCGTTGGGCGGCAGATATAAATATTGACTGAAGCCGCCCCACAGCGACGGCGCCACGTTTACCGGCGTGTTGCCGTAACGAAGAATCGGCCGACCCGGCAGCTTGTCGGTTTGATCGCAGAAGCGATACTCGCCGATGCGGCACCAGCGGCAATTGCCGCACGGCAGATACTGCTCGACAACGACACGGTCGCCCTCTTTGACACCCCAACGCTGCGCCGCATTGGCGCCGATCTTGGCGAGAAAGCCAACATTTTCATGGCCGCGTATGCGCGGCGCGCCCTCAAACTCCTGATAGCCGCCGATGTCGCTGCCGCAAATGCCGGCGATCTCCACTTTCAACAAAGCGTCGTCAGAGGAAATCTCCGGCATCGGATAATCTCGAAGTTCCATCTGCCGCGCGCCAACCTGCGTCGCCGCCAAAACTCGTTCACTCATATTATGACCCTTCGTTGCAAAAGATTTTTTCACCACGAAGGACACGAAGAGCACGAAGGTTTCGGATAAATAATTAATCGTCCGAACTTCGTGTCCTTCGTGCTCTTCGTGGTGAAGTATCTGTTTCCCCCTTTGCGTTCTTTGCGGTTAAATTTCTCCTCCGAACCGCCCGCCTCACCTATTCCAAACTTTTCAGTTCGCGAAAGCGCTGCTTGGTCCGCTCGATCTCACTGAGCGCGTCCTTGACGCAATCTTCAAACGCAACCTTCTGATCGCGGATTAGCGACACGCCGCGA
>JAERMN010000521.1 GCA_016844625.1 Deltaproteobacteria bacterium | reverse complement strand
GTTGTGGCTTGAGTTCGTCGCCGGTCCAGAGACGCAGAAGATTATCAATCGGGACCACAAAGGTTCGGTGTTCTTTCCGGGCACGACGCCGCATCAATTAACCCAAGGGAAGAAGGTCACGTTGATCGGCTGGGAACACGCGCCGCAGCTCGAAGAGCTGCAGAAAAAAGTCTTCGAAGCTTATGGCTTTCCGAAAGCCCAGGCGTTGGGGTCGAAGTAGGCGTGACACGGTGAAATGAATGAAGAGTAATTATTCATGAGCGAAAAACTCAATCTTACTAAACAACTGAGCGAATACATCGCCGGCGCGCGGGCAGCCGAATTGCCGAGCGCCATCGTCGAGCGAGCAAAGATTCATATTCTCGATGCGCTCGGCGCGATCGTGTCGGGCTCGTTGCTCAAGCCAGGGCGGTTGATCGTCGACTTCGTCCGCACGCAGGGCGGCGCGCCGCAGGCGAGTGTGTTTGCGACCGAGCTAAGAACCAGCGCAATGCATGCCGCGTTTGCCAATGGTGTCATGGCTCATGCGGACGAGACCGATGACACGCATTTCCCCACCGTGACTCATCCGGGCTCGGTTGTGGTTCCGAGCGCCTTCGCACTTGCCGAGAAGGAGCAGAGCAGCGGAGGGGATTTCATTACGGCTGTGGTGTTGGGTTACGACGTGATGTGCCGGGTGAGCAAGACGTTGGACCGCAAGTGGATGCAGGATCGCTGCATTCACGCGGGCTCGATCTCGGCCGGCTTTGGCGCGGCGGCGACGGCAGCAAGAATCCTGCGGCTCTCCGCCAAGCAAGCGCGTTATGCGCTGGCGTTCGCCGGCACCCAAGCGTCGGGACTGACCACCTGGCGCGACGACCCGGAACATAGCGACAAAGCGCTCTGCCACTCCGGCATTCCGGCGCGTAACGGCGTGTCGGCGGCGCTCTGGGCACAGGGCGGGCTGACTGCGACGGAAGATATTTTCGAAGGGCCGGAAAATATTATTTATGCGTTTGCCGAGGAGGCCCATCCGGAGGAGCTAACGCGTGAGTTGGGGTCTCGCTACGAGATTCTCGACACCGGCATCAAAATATTTCCCGCGGGTCAGCCCATGCAGGCGACACTGACGGGTTATTTCCGCTTGGTAAAAGAACATGGGTTGAAGGGCCGGGAAGAGATTCAAAAAATCATCGTGCGCTTGCCCGAGTCGCAATCGCGCACGATCAACGACCGGCACATGCCGGATATCAATTGCCAATATCTGCTCGCGGTCGCCATGCTTGACGGCAAGATCGATTTTCACAACTCGCACGACTTCGAGCGCATGCACGATCCGCAGGTGTTGGAATTGAAGAAGCGTGTTGAGATCGTTGCCGATGCCGAGCTTACCCGCATACACCCCGCGGTGCGCGCCGGCATCGTCGAGATCGTAACCTTCGATGGCCGCCAATTTAAGCTATTAATCGACCGCACGCCCGGCGCACCCTACAATCCGCTCTCGCCCGCCGAGATCGAAGAAAAGTTCCTGTCGCTCAGCGTGCCAGTTCTCGGACAGGACAAATCAGCCGCGGTGGCGCAGAGGGTTAGCAATCTCGAACAGCTCGCCGATATGAGCGAGCTGGGCAACTTCTTAAGAAGAGAGAATTAGCCGCAGAGAACGCAAAGTTCGCAAAAAGGAATCCGATTTGTCGGGGCAACCCTCCGTGGTGGCCCTTCCGCTTCTTCTCTTATTCGGGTTGGCTTGCTTCTCAAGGCGAACGGACGATCGGAGCTTTTAAGTACCGACGAAGTTCTCTTCTAACCATTACTCTATCATTCCATTACTCCAATCCCATCCCCTAATCCGGCAACGCTTGACCTTTGGTCTCGCGGGCATACGCGAGAACCACGAGACCGAGCAAGTAGACCAATCCTACAATCGCGATAGCCGGCGCAAAGGAGCCGTAGGCGGAGACGATGGCGCCGGTCGCGAAGGGCGCGACAGCGGAGAAAAAGCGCGCGAAGTTGTAGCAAAACCCTTGCGCGGTGGCGCGGATCGCCGTCGGGAACAGCTCGGGGAAATAAATCGCAAAGCCGGTAAAAACTCCGCCGGCAAAGAATCCCATGATCGGTGAGACCAGTACAGCCTGAGTAAAATTTTGTGCCAATAAGAATGTCGTCGGCACCGATAACGACGCGCCCAAGAAATAGTAGTAGAGCGCGCGTTTGCGGCCGTAGCGATCGGCTATGAAGGGCAGCGCCAAGCAGCCGAACATGCCGCCGAAGTTGAGCACGCTAGTGATCAAGCTGACTTGTGGAATCACGGCGCGCGGCCCTTGGGCCTGAAGCATCGCGCTGATCCAGCTCGGCACCCACTGAATCGCGCCTTGATAGCCGAAAGTGGCGACCACCGCCATGGCAGTGCAGACCAGAACGTCACGGCGCAAAGAACCGGTAAAGAGCCCGGAGTAAGGATTCTTCGCGCTTTTCGCTTTGACCCAACGCTCGGGCTCTTCTAGCGACCTACGAATGTAGAAGGCCGCCACGGCGGGCAACACGCCGAGAGCAAATACCCAGCGCCATCCGTATGGACCGATAAAAAGATAAAGCATCGAGGCAAGAAAAAAACCGATGCCGCCCGATGCTTGCATGATGCCCGCCGCTTTGGCGCGCGACTTTGCCGGCCAGCTCTCGGCGATCAGCGCGGCGCCGGCGGCCCATTCGCCGCCGATTCCCAGGCCGGTCAAGAATCGGAAGATGGCCAACTGCCACCAGTTGGCTGCGATACCGCAAAGCGCGGTGAAGGTCGCGTAGATTAAGATGGTAATCGCCATGGTTTTGGCGCGGCCATAACGATCCGCGATGGGTCCGAAAATCAACCCGCCGAGCGCCCAGCCGATCATGAAAATGCTCAGCACGATGCCGCCGTACCAGCCGATGACGGCGCTCTCGGTGGTGCCGAGTAAGTCGCTCATGGCGGGGAACAGAATGATGGCGTAGAGATAGCCGTCCATGATGTCTAGCGCCCAGCCCAGGCAGGCGCAGAGGAGCACGCGCCACTGATAGGTCGTCAGTTCTTGATACCACTTGGGATCCGCCATGATTTTCGCTCAAGTGCCACAAACCTAGGGCAAAGGCAATGAAAAATGTACGTGGGATGCGCGACTGTGCTGGGCTTTCTTTATTTAAAATAGGTCATTGACTCGATTACCGCCGGTGATTACACTCGATCTACTTAGAATCTTATTCGTAGGAGGATAGCTTCCGATGTCTACTCGT